>PWQB01000561.1 GCA_003556955.1 Nostocaceae cyanobacterium CSSed10_463m | reverse complement strand
CAGTTACCCCAAAAGGTATCATTCTTTGGGATGAATGAACCAGAACATTATTTAGAAGCTATTCCTCACGCTGTGGATTCGATTTATTGTCCTAGTTGTGGACATTCTCTCGATTATCAAGGTGTATATTTGTCCCATTTGGGAGATTTTACTTGTCCCCAGTGTGGTTTTAGCAAGAGTAAACCGACTCTAGAAAGCAGCGAATGGTCACAAATTCTGGTGGGTTTATATAACAAATATAATACTTTAGCGGCTGTGACTGCGGCAAAAGAGTTAGGCGTTGATGAAGCGGTAATTCGAGATGCAGTTAACAATTTTCAAGCTGCTTTTGGTCGGGCTGAAGATTTGGTAATTAATAATAAGCGGGTGCGGATTTTATTATCAAAAAATCCCGTGGGGACAAATGAAACCATTCGTGTAGTTACTGAAAGCACTGATACAACTACACTGCTGGTTTTAAACGATCGCACGCCTGATGGTACTGATGTATCATGGATTTGGGATGTAGATACAGAGAAGTTAGTCCAACGGGGCGGAACTTTAGTTGTAAGTGGCGATCGCGTCTATGATATGGCGTTACGTCTGCGCTATAGTGAAACTTCCGGACAGAGTAACCTCAATTTGATTGTAGAAGAAGATTTGCGTCAGGCGATCGCTACTGCGTTAAAGCATACCCCAGATAATGAAACTCTCCATATTCTGCCTACCTATTCAGCCATGCTAGAAGTGCGAGAAGTTCTCACTGGTAGGAAAATTCTTTAAAAGGATATTGGGAATCAGATATTCACACAAAGCTAGACAGAATCAGAGATTCCCAGAAAGCCCTCCAGCCAGCCAGAGATTCCCACAAAGCCCTCCACCAGCCAGAGATTCCCACAAAGCCCTTCAGCCAGCCAGAGATTCCCACAAAGCCCTCCAGCCAGCCAGGGGTTGAAAACCCCTGTCTAATAGCTTAAGTCGGATGAATCCGACTAGATCAAGTTCAAACATAAGTCAATTTTTTAGTCCTCTTCTAGAGGACTTTTGCTATGAGACAGGGAATTTATTCCCTGGCGAACTGGCGAACTGGCGAACTGGCGAACTGGCGAACTGGCTGACTGGCTGACTAACGCTGGTTTTTAAACTAAATAGCTAGTATTGGGAACTATGGGAAAGAAAGCATATTCATACCAAGCAGTCCAAATAAAACTTCTTACCCATCTTTGATATTTTTCAGGACTGATTTCATAGTTAAATTCGCCCTCAGATATATCAATAGAAGATAAATGAGAATTACAACCGCAACCATGATGATAGGTAAAACCGTATTTAGAAGCGATGCTTTGCACCTTCATTTGGATAGCAAAAACCTTTCCGGCGTGTAACACAGCATCCCAAGAACGCTTGTGTGCTATATCTCGTTTATCAAAACGCAAAGCCCGTTCTTCAAATACATGGTCTCGGTAAATTGGGGCTAAATGGACATGATAGAAACTCGCAGGTAGTTCATAGCCAAATTCTTCAAAAAGATCCATCCCAATCAGAGCGACTTTTACCTCATCTGCATATTCTCTTCCCTGTGATTTCACATCTGTAAGAATTTGCGAAAAATTGGGATAGCTATCAATTAAAAAGTCATGTCCGTAAAATTCTAAGGTTTCATAACCTAGTTGTCCAAATAGCTGAGAAAATGCTGATTTTAAATCAGCTAATTCTGGACGTTCATTGAATAAGTCTACATCACATTGCGCTAGTTTATATTGGAACAACTGCGCCATTTCCACATAACTTTGTGGGTTCTCGATTCCTACATTTGCGACTCCTGCGGCTATATCTTGCCATATAGGAGGTAATTCCGCAATAGAAACCGCATTTTCAGAAGCAATCACTGCAATATTAGGAGCTTCAAGAAGTTGCATACATAATCTCCATTTAGAGTTGTTGGGGAAAATTAATAATTAAGAAATATTAGTAAAATCAACGTTTTACTGATTTTTATTGTGCAAAATAAATTATATACTTTTTCAGTATGGTGAATATCTTACCAGAAAACTGTTATATAAAATACAAAATTCTCAAAGATGTGAGATAGTGATTCCACGCTTTTAGATATGGGCAGAGTATAATACTTTAGCCAATGGCACAGTTTGAGATATACACCGGATAATTAAACTATAAGTTGATAAAAATTATTAGTTATGAGTGAGGTTTTATGAGTTCGGAAAATTTAGAATTAATCATTGGCTGGCTATATCCCACTTTGATGAGTACTTATGGCGATCGCGGAAATGTGATTACTATCGAACGTCGCGCCCAGTGGCGGGGGTATAATGTCAAGGTGGTGGCACTAGAACAAAATGCCACAGATGCGGATATTCAAGCTGTAGATATTATAGTTGGTGGTGGCGCACAAGACCGTCAGCAAGAAATTGTCATGCGTGATTTGCAAGGCGCGAAAGCTGATTCTATGCGTGATAAAATCGAAAATGGTACACCGGGAGTTTTTACCTGTGGTTCTCCCCAACTGCTAGGAAAATATTATGAACCTGCTTTGGGACAACGCATTGAAGGTTTAGGTATCCTCGATTTAGTCTCTGTGCATCCTGGTGAAAATACTAAGCGCTGTATCGGTAATTTGGTAATTGAAGTTACAGCTTCTCGTCTGGCGCGGGAACTTGAAGAGATGACGGGAAGTAAACCTTATTTAGTGGGGTTTGAAAATCATGGGGGACGCACTAAGTTAGGTAAGGTGGAAGCTTTAGGGCGTGTGGTTTATGGTTTGGGTAATAATGGTGAAGATGGGACTGAGGGTGCATTTTATCAGAATGCGATCGCCACTTATTCCCACGGTCCACTATTACCAAAAAATCCCTTTGTCGCTGACTGGTTAATTCAAACAGCGTTGCGGCTAAAATATCAAGAAGATATATCATTATCACCTTTAGATGATAGTCTCGCTTTACAAGCTCGGTCAGCAATGCTCAATCGCTTAAAAGTCAGTTTACCAAATCCCGCCATAGCCAAAGTTTAGCTAAAAAAACTCCCCTCCTCGCTTGCGGGGAGGAGTACACACAAGTTTTATCAAGTTGCCTAACAACGTTTTGATCCCCCCTAGCCCCCCTTGAGAAGGGGGGAATTAGAGTCAAAGTCCCCCTTTTTAAGGGGGATTTAGGGGGATCAGATCACTTCTGTGTACATAGTGGTTCCTCGGTTCCGGGGAGGGTTTGGGGGTGTGGTTCTTACCGTTTAGCGAATTTTTTGCTGACTTTCCGTAAACGAATCGATTCCGGTGTCACTTCCACCAATTCATCAGGTCCGATATATTCCAAAGCCCGTTCTAGACTCATTTCGATAGGTGTTTGCAATTGTACCAGTTCATCACCACCAGACGCACGGTGATTAGTTAACTGCTTAGTCTTACAAACATTCAACTCCAAATCTTGAGGGCGATTATGTTCACCAATAATCATACCCTTGTAAACTTTAGTCCCTGGAGTAATGAAGAATGCGCCTCGATCTTCTGCGTTTTTCATCGCGTAGAAAGTGGAAACACCTTCTTCAAAAGCAATGAGAACACCTTTGTTGCGGGCTTCAATGTCACCAGACAGGGGACGATAATCATGGAAACTGTGGTTCATAATACCTTCACCACGAGTTAACCGCATAAATTCACCCCGGAAACCAATCAAACCACGGGCGGGAATAATAAACTCTAGCAGGGTGCGTCCATTCCCAATTACCTGCATATCTTGCATTTCGCCTTTCCGTTGTCCCAGGCGTTCAATGCAGCTACCAACAGCATCTTCAGGTATATCCAACGCTAGGAGTTCAAAAGGTTCGCAAGGTTGACCGTTGATTTCTCGGTAAATTACCTGTGGTTGGGATACTTGGAACTCGAAACCTTCTCGGCGCATGGTTTCAATTAAGATACCCAAGTGTAATTCACCCCGTCCGCAAACTTGGAATTTATCGGGAGAATCAGTTTCTTCGACTCGTAGGGCGACGTTAGTTTCCAATTCACGGAACAAGCGATCGCGTACTTGTCTAGATGTCACCAGTTTACCTTCTTGACCAGCAAAGGGTGAATCATTTACCCAGAAGGTCATTTGTAAAGTTGGTTCATCCACCTTAATTAGTGGTAAAGCTTGGGGTTCTTCGGGGTCAGTAATGGTTTCCCCAATATAAGCATCAGCGAAACCAGACACAGCTACAATATACCCGGCGGTGGCTTCTTCCATTTCCACCCGCTTCAGTCCTTCAAATCCCATCAATTTGGTAATTTTGGACTTGACAATCTTACCACTTTCTGTTACCAAAGCTGCTTGTTGTCCAGCCCGGATTGTACCATTGTGGATTCTACCAATCACAATCCGTCCCAGATATTCAGAATAATCTAGGGTGGTAACTTGCAATTGCAGGGGCTTGTTGATGTCGCCTACAGGAGGTGGAACGTGTTGCAGAATCGCATTAAACAGGGGCTGCATATCTACCGATTCGGCTTCCATGCTTTCTTTAGCGAAACCGCCCAT
>PWQB01000429.1 GCA_003556955.1 Nostocaceae cyanobacterium CSSed10_463m | reverse complement strand
CTTGTCCACTTTCCTTCCTTGTCTACCCTGTCTCTCCCTATTATAAATCTTAATGTAAAAAACCTACCCCTGTGAGGTGGGTATAACTGGGTTTTCTACCGTCACATTCAGACTGTAATCACTTTCGGCAATATTTGGCTGTGGGACTAACTGAATAATATATCTACCAGTATTCGGCAAGATTCCCTCATAGCTGCTGACTTGTTGGGCATTAGGATCAATTGGTTCCTGATTGACATTTAAGATTGTCAGTAAAACGCCACTTCCTTGGTCAATAAATGCCGTTAACTTGGCTTCTTCTTCCCCAAACAATGTGTACTGAATGATTTGATTTTCTTTAATAGTGCCTTCAACTGTAGTAATGTCAGATGCTTTCAAGATTAGCCGTCTACTAAATATCACAGGTTCTACAGGGGTGGGTGTAGGTTCTGGTGTGGGTTCTGGTGTAGGTGTTTCCTCGCCAGTCACAATTGGGGAAGGAAAAGTTTGTGGTGGTGTGACCTCTGGTGGTAAATTTTGCTGATTGCGGATAGAACTGACTAATGCCCAAGAACCGACTCCCGCTAAAATTACTACGGCACTACTAATAGCCCCAATTGCTAATGGACTATCCAAAATTGTGCTAGAGCGCCTGGGTGGAATGACTGGCTCAGGTTTGCTGGGTGAAACTGGCGGTGTTAGTGAGTCAGGGGGACGACCAACAGCTATGGTTTGAAATTGGGATAATTCTGGAGTCGGAATACTAGGTGGTTCCAAAATTTGTAATGCTTGTCTGACATCAGCCGCACTCTGGAAGCGATCGCCTGGTAAATGATTTAACATTTGGTTGATCACTTGAGCAAATTGTGGATTTACCTGTACCCACTGTTGCCAATTCCAAGTTAGTTGGGTGGAATCAAATAAATCAGTTGGTGCTTTCCCCGTTAACAAAACTATCCCTGTCACAGCTAGTGCATACAAATCGCTATTAGGGTAAGCTAGCCCTGATTGGATTTGTTCAGGAGGAGCAAAGCCTAATTTACCCACCGTAGTCACTGGGGTTGTGCTATCTGGAGACTGTAAACGCGTTGCCAATTCCTTCACTATTCCAAAGCCAATTAACATCGGCTGAGTATCGCCATCGCCCAAAATAATATTTTCCGGTGAGATATCCCGGTGAATAATCCCTCGACTATGAATATGCTCTAAAACTGGCAGCAAAGAGCGAATTAATTGCAATACTTCTGCCTCATTGAAAGTTTGACCAGCAGCGAGGCGTTCAGTCAGCAGAGTTTGGTAACTCTGACCTGCAACGTAGTCCTCAACTAAAAATAAGCGTTGGTATTGTTCAAATCTTTCCCGAAATTTAGGCACTTGTGAATGTTCTATTTGATATAAAATCGCAGCTTCTTGCTGAAAAAGTACCTGTGCTTTCTCCCAAGACTCAGCGTCTGTGGCACAAATTAATTCTTTGACCGCACACAGTTCGTTAAAGCGTCGCTGATCTTCTGCCAAATAGGTGATGTCAAATTCTCCTTGTGCGAGGATTTGGATGATTCGATAACGGTCTTGTAGGATAGAACCAACTGTAATGGGTGCTTGCATGATGAATGAAATGTAATGGCAACTGGGGAATCAGCAACTTACCAAGATCAGTCCCAGCCGAAAGTTAAGAAATTCCGTGTTAGTACGTGCTAAGTAAGTCTTTTAAGACTTATTTAACTCTATTTTTCACTTTTTTATCAGTGATTATGTGTGAAAAGTTGCCAAAATCCAATATGAGACTAATTCATTAACTAGCTACGGACGGTTAATTTCAGCTTGATTGGTGGCTTTCTTCGTCACGAGCCTATACAGCAAAAACCACCATCTAAACCTTGTCCATCATGAAAAGTGGAGTTGTTGTCATTGCGACGTAAGGAAGCAATCTCACCATCTTGACTAAAAACTACGCTCCCTGCTCCCCTGCCTACCTCAGCGATGGAATGTTTTTTTAATTGAAAGTCCCTTTTGCCATAGCATCCACCCTCAACTTTCCACTCCCCCCAGAAATTTTTGGCTAATTTACTATCAAAAACCTAGTCTGCTAGTTTATAATTTTGCAGCTAGTATCATAGTATATTCAGCAAATGTTCAACTTTCCTTGAGGAATTTATGCGCCAGTGTTGCTACTGTTGTTGTCTCAACAATGGTTTGTTCACCAAAAGGACTACAAGATGTATGAGCCAAAAATAATTATATTGAGAAATGTTTAAAGTTTTTATGAAAGCTTTAGAAAAACTCACAGATGTTTTTTTAGGCCATTTCAGTTAAATCTACTAAATATCTAATGATAGTATTGCCATGAATGCACATCGAGGATCTGCTGTGCTGAGTTCTGCAAGTTTAAAGGTGCAACCAGCCGCCACAGGATTGACTGAAAATCATCGCCTGCGGTTATTTTCTGGCTCTGCCAATGTACCACTGTCCCAAGAAGTTGCTCGTTACCTGGGTATGGACTTGGGGCCAATGATTCGCAAAAGGTTCGCGGATGGAGAACTATACGTTCAAATTCAAGAATCAATTCGGGGTTGTGATGTTTATTTAATCCAACCAACTTGTCAGCCTGTTAATGACAACTTGATGGAATTGCTGATTATGGTTGATGCTTGTCGTCGCGCCTCTGCACGACAGATAACCGCAGTAATTCCCTATTATGGCTATGCTCGCGCTGACCGCAAAACGGCAGGAAGAGAGTCAATTACCGCCAAATTGGTGGCTAACCTGATTACTAAAGCCGGGGCTAGTCGTGTTTTAGCTATGGATTTGCACTCGGCGCAAATTCAAGGTTATTTTGATATACCTTTCGATCATGTTTACGGTTCGCCAGTAATTTTTGATTATTTGGCTAGTAAACAACTGTCTGATGTTGTAGTGGTTTCTCCCGATGTCGGTGGTGTCGCACGAGCTAGAGCATTTGCTAAAAAGCTGAATGATGCGCCATTGGCCATTATCGATAAACGTCGTCAGGCTCACAATGTGGCTGAAGTCATGAATGTTATCGGTGATGTGAAGGGCAAAACAGCCATTTTGGTGGATGACATGATCGATACTGGCGGTACGATTAGCGAAGGCGCAAAGTTGCTGCGTGAGGAAGGTGCAAGTCAAGTATATGCTTGTGCAACTCATGCGGTTTTTTCGCCACCTGCAAAGGAGCGTTTGTCAAGTGGCTTGTTTGAGGAAGTTATTGTCACCAATACGATTCCTGTCCCAGAAAGCGATCGCTTCCCCGAATTAGTGATGCTTTCGGTCGCTAATCTATTAGGGGAAACCATCTGGCGGATTCATGAAGATACTTCAGTAAGTAGTATGTTCCGCTAAAAAGACAATACTTTTGTTGTCGTGACAATTTGGTATCCAAAAATTATGAAGTATGGAGTGTGGATTTGTCCTCCTTCAGCCTTCATTTTTTATTAGTCGTCTGGAGTTCGATTTCTGTCACTACTCTTGCTAATTCTTGCACCAAAGGAGTATTTCCCCTTTTGGTAAAGGCATCTACAAGCGCCCGATCATACCAAAGAACTCCTTCTTTCCCGCCTTGAAAGCGATTCCAAAGTGATTCGCCTAACACACGATAATCTTTGAGAATTGACTGGGCATTATAAAGTTTATCAGAAGCTGACACCAGTAATACGGAGGGGGAAGCGGTGGCAAGATGGGCAATATAAGCTTCTTTGCGCTGTCTCCAAGGTGGTTTAGGTGTAGTGTCGGCATCCGTACAGCCACTGACGATAGATGTCACATTTTCACCAAAGCGGCGGCGAATTTCGGCTCGTGTGGCATCTCCTCCTTGGTCTTCTATGGCATCGTGTAGAAGGGCAGAAATAGCTTCATCTTCGTTTGCTCCATATTCTAAGGCAATACTGGCAGTACCTAATAAATGGGCAATGTAGGGGACTCCGGAGCCTTTACGCACTTGTTGGGCATGGAGTTGGGTGGCATAGGTTAGGGCTGCGGTGAAGCGTTCTGTGAGCATTGTTTTTGGCGTTGGTGTTGAGATTAATTTTAAAACGTTCGCGAAGCCCATACCACCAAGCGCCAAGCCAAGCAATAACCCGCCGGAGGTTCAAACCCCCGTCTGATAGCGAAAGTCGTCTAAAGACGACTGGGAAAAGATTTCAGTCTATTAAAATGGACTTTAGCTATGAGCGCGGAAATTGATTTCCACGCGGGTTTTGTGGCTGATTTCAAATGGTGCAAGATATAAGTATTCCCTGTTCCCAGTTCCCTATCCTCACAAATAACTTTTATGCCTCTAAGCGCAGCTATGCCGTCAGGCTTTACGGCACGCTACGCCAACAGCCAGCACTATGTAGAGTTTTTCAGATATCTGCAATCCCTTTAGCCTGAAGATAATATAAAGCTTGGCAGCAATCGCCACCATCTTAGTCAGAAATATTCTCTATAATAGATATGCATGCAAATGGCTGAATATGGATAATATTTTAGGAGTTTAAGCAAAAATATCCGAACATTATCATTTACTATATTAAAGTTAT
>PWQB01000582.1 GCA_003556955.1 Nostocaceae cyanobacterium CSSed10_463m | reverse complement strand
AGGCTACTAACCTTAGTGATGTTATAGAGAGGCTGGCTAGAGAGAATATATAGAAAATTTGTACACAGATGTAGATTAATGTCTAGTTTATTGAGGTCTAGTAGTAAGCTCCACCCTCAACCTACTCCTAGGGTGTAGTTTGAGCCAAACAAGAAAAATGTGTTCGTTTCATTCGTTGCAAGGGGATTTAATACTTTTGACCCTTCGACTGCGCTCAGGGTAAACTTTTGACTTTTGACTTCCCCTCCTGGGGCTGGTCTGTGAAGTTACCTATGCTACTGTGAGTAGTTCACGTAGTTAATTCTGGTAGAGTAGCTTCTAACTTGAGACAATTTGCACCATCAACTTGCAACTGATATTCAACATTATCCATCAGACGATTCATAATCAGCCATCCATAACCGCCTTCTTGTTTATCCGTAGGATTAGGCGGAAAGTAAGTAGACATATCAAATCCTTCGCCATAATCCCAAATTTCTATGGCAATATCTCGATTTTTCAGTTCCAAACGCAGTAAAATCGGTAAACTAGGCTGCTCTTTGTGGGCATGACGGACTACATTTGAATATGCTTCCACCAAAGCTAGCCGCAAACGACTTGATTGCCTTGACCAATCCACTGATTCTTTGAGATGGATTTTTAAGCATCCTAGTAACCAGCTTTCAACAATATTTAAATAATTCAGATCACTTGGTACATGAAGCTCACTTTTCATTACCTAAAAAACCTCCAGTGAAAGTATAGTTTGATCATCTTCTTGAACATGATTATCTGCCTGAATCCGAGCTAGTAAATTTTCCAGAGATAAAGGTTGGGGTTCTCTTTGTAAGATTTGCCACAGTCCTTCTTGATTGAGCATAGAACGCCTAATTAGCTGTCCGTCATCCTCGATAGTTTCGTAATTTAGTAATTGATTTGATACCATCGCTTCTGTAATGCCATCACTAGCTAACAGTAATAAATCACCTGAAGCGAGAACTAAGCGACCGGCTTCTGCTTGCCACTTAGGCAAGATACCCAAAGGAATGCCGCGAACTTTGAGATAATCAGGATGAACAGCTACAGTGGTTTGATATGAGCAAAGCAGGGGATAGATGTGACCTGCATTCGCATAAACTAGTTCTTTGGTTGTGGGAGTGTAACGAGCTAAAACCAGGGTGATGAAGCAATTGTTACGAATTAAATCATCACCAAGAGCATTGTTGAGGTTATGTAGGACTACATTGGGATCGGCTGGTGTTTCATGAGCTAATTCCCGGCGTAATACCGAAATAGCACTAGCCATGAATAAAGCAGCTGGAACACCCTTACCGGAGACATCACCTACAGCTAACCATAAATCACCCTTGGGATGGACAAACACCTCAAAAAAATCCCCTCCCACTTCACGAGCGGGGTTACAACAGGCTTGCACTTTTCCGCCTGTGATATCCGGTAGGGTTTGGCGCAGCAGATTGGTTTGAATTTGGCGAGCCACTTCCAATTCTGTCTTGAGTTGTGCTTGCTTTTCCTGGAGGCGTTGGTAAAGTTTTGCCTGGGAGAGAGCTAAAGCCGCTTGTTCAGAGACATCTAGCATTAGTTTAATTTCTTCATCTTGCCAAAGTTGATCTTCTCCCCATTGGTAGATAGCCAGAATGGCGAGCAAATGTTGCTGGTAAGAAAGAGGTAAAACCATCTGCTGACAGTGCTTGCCATCATTACTATCTTGAGCAAGTTGATAATGACGGGTTTGTAGCACTTTTTCAATTAACGGACTGGGATCATAAGCAATATCACTTAAACTAGTATTAGAAGTTTGGTAACAAAATTCGTCTTCTGTCAAGCGGTCTCTTTCCACTGGTCTGAGTAAACAACAAGTAGTGGAAAATGTCTCGCCAATAGTGCTAGCAATTTTTTGCAGCATACTATCATAATCCAGGGATTCCCGAATTGCTGTTGTCACCGCATTGAACAAAGATTCTCGCCGCAAAGCGCGACTTAATTGGCGGGTACGCTTTTTGACTAGGCAATATATATCGGTGGCTTGTTCAACTAATGTTTTGAGTTTTTCAGGACTCCAGGGTTTAGTGATGTACTTGAATACTTGACCAGAGTTAATTGCAGCTACCAAATCTTCAACATCGGTAAAGCCAGTCAATAAAATCCGAATTGTGTCGGGAAAGCGCTCTACTGTGAGACTGAGAAACTCAGTACCGTTCATTTCCGGCATTCTTTGATCCGAAATAATCACAGCCATCTCGCCTTCTTTGTCGAGAATTTGTAGCGCACTTAGGGCATCATGAGCTTTGTATACTTGAAAATCTCGCCTAAAAGTACGATAGAGTAAGTCTAAGTTATCTGGCTCATCGTCTACTACCATGAGCTTCATTTTTTTTACATCTGGTAGAGTCATATTTGACTTTAAATTTTGGGGTACTAAAATGGCGAGATTTGGCAATTTTTAGCATGAAGATGCTGAAAATCCCTCAAAAATAGTAACGCAGTTGCATTTTTCATACTTCAGTGATGAAAATTAGCTGCATCCTTGAGGGTTATTTGATGATAAAATTGTGATTACAGGTATATTGTTTATACACAAATGTAACTTTATCCCACCAGCCCAGAACGCAAGGCGCGGACTGCCGCTTGAGTGCGATCATCAGCACATAGCTTATTCAAAATATTTCTGACGTGCGTTTTCACAGTCCCAACGGTAATAAAGAGTCTTTCGGCAATGAGTGCATTGCTACAACCTTCAACGATCAACTGTAACACTTCTAACTCCCTTTCTGTAAGGGTATAAGCGTCAATATTTTCCTCCTCGTCCTCAGAGGCTGAGTTGGGGGAAATATTTTGATCATCTTGAGGAATGGTTTCTCGATAGGGTGGATTCTTCTGTGCTTGTTGTAACACAATTCGCGCGATCGCTGGATCAATCCAAGCATTGCCATCGTAAGTGACACGCACGGCTTCGAGCAAATTATCAAACTTGATATCTTTCATACAGTACGAGTCTGCCCCTGCGGCAAAAGCTGCCAGCACAGCTTCCTTGTTGTCCTGGAGTGTTAAAATTAGCACTTTAGTGGCTGCATCGTCTCCATTAGTGAGAGCTTTCAATTCCCTTGTCAGTTCAATACCATCCTTGTCTGGTAAACCAATATCGATAATCGCAATATCGGGTTGTACCTTTTTTAACATTTTCAGACCTGTCATGGCATTGGCAGCTTCTCCTACAACTTCAATTTCTTCCCTTTGTAGTAAAGCAGTCCGAATACCTACACGAGTCAGGTCATGATCTTCAATTAGAGCAATCCGAATCTTACTCATAGTCAAATTCCGCACGTTATATTACTTTAACTATATAGAAGTAGTTTCCAGACATTTGTCCCCAATACTCCCATCATGATGCTTTTTATTGTGGCGTGCGAACTCGCACGATGAGTTAAGTCGAGCTAAAACCAATGCTTTTACTTTGTCGTACCCTAATTTTCGCTACAATTACGGTTCAACAGCTACTTATGTAATATTAAAGCGTTTTGTTACATACTGTTGCAATCTGCCAATTCCTCAAATTTCAATGTAGCCTATTAGAATGTTAAGGTAAGTAATTATTCTACTTTTATCCGTCTAATGAGATAAATTATTTATTGCTCAATTTTCGACGGACAGCCGATAAAAAAATTTGATAGACTGGCGGTCGGGAGAATCTGGTATGAGTCTAGTTCAAGATTGGGCTATGTTTAAATCGCCTCAAGTGTTTTCGGTACTGGGAATACCAGTTCATGTCATGAGTAACTATCCAGCCTGGTTGCTGGAATGCCTGGAACAGAGCAAGGGTACTCATGTAGTCACCCTCAATGCAGAAATGACTATGCAGGCAGAACGGAATAAAACTCTGGCGCAAGTGATTCAAAATGCCGAGTTAGTAATTCCAGATGGCGCGGGAGTAGTTCTGTATTTGCGATGGCTTTTCTGGCAAAAAGTACAGCGTTGTCCGGGGATTGAGCTAGCAGAAACCCTGTTGCAAGAACTGGGACAACAACAGTCAAATGCCAAAATTTTTTTCTATGGTGGAACACCTGGAGTAGTTGCAAAAGCCGCAGAATTGTGGCAGCAGCAAATACCCACCTTTAATCTAGTAGGGACTCATTCTGGCTACCATACCCCAGAAGAAGAAGAGCAACTAAAACAAAGGCTGGTTCAATTGCAGCCACAAGTAATTTTTGTGGGTTTGGGAGTACCACGTCAAGAGTTATGGATTGCTCAAAACCGTCATTTATGCCCCCAAGCTATTTGGATTGGTGTTGGTGGTAGTTTTGATATTTGGTCAGGGAGCAAAACTCGCGCTCCGGCTTGGTTAGGAAATAACAATTTGGAATGGCTGTATCGGCTTTATCAAGAACCCTGGCGTTGGCGGCGGATGTTGGCTTTGCCGGAATTTGCGGTGAAAGCTTTTATTTATCGTTTGACTGCAAGAGGTGCAATATAGGGCTGAAGGCTGGGGGCTGAGACGCGATAAATCGCGTTTGTACAAGAACAGGGTGCAATTACTT
>PWQB01000100.1 GCA_003556955.1 Nostocaceae cyanobacterium CSSed10_463m | reverse complement strand
GAACGGTTTGAGTGATCTGTCATCCCCAAATTTTTTGATTTATTCAACCCAAAACTCACACTTTTGATGGTACACCCTTCAAAAACCTTGCACCTACTTTCGGGTTTATCAGCCTCAAACCTTTGATTTATCTGGGTTTTCTATTTATCCCTCTTTAATCACTATCGCTAGAGAAAAATCTAAAACCCTTATTTTCAAAGCTTTTATCAATTTAGGCGTAGGTTGGGTTAAGCACAGCGCAACCCAACACCCAAAGACCTTGGTATTGTTGGGTTTCACTACGTTCTACCCAACCTACATTTATTTTTCTCTCTCTAGAGTGATAAAAAAGGGTTATTCAGCAAGCCCTAAGTAAGCTTGGCTGTACAGGATATTCCACCAACAATAATAGGCTACAGAGGTAACTGGCAACTTTGAGTATCTAATTCTGATTTTTGAGATCCATTCATTTCCAGAGAATCTTGAAAGCTGTCTTCCCAATGAATAGGACATGAGTCAATTTCTATATTACTTTCTGTTTCGGAAGCAGTTAATAGGGTACTATCAATCATCGGTAATGTAATCTTGACAGTCGTACCTTGGTTTATACCCGCACTTTCCAGACTAATACTACCTCCCATCAGTTCAATTAAGTTTCGGGAAATCGCTAGTCCTAGTCCTGTACCTTCCACCTTGCGTGTACCTCCATCTAACATCACAAAGGGGCGAAATAGTTTGTGTTGCTGGGCTGGTTCTATGCCTAAACCTGTGTATGTGACGCTGACAATTACCTGAGAGTCTTGAGTAACTGCTGTAGCAATGGTGATGCTTCCCTGGTCGGTAAACTTAGTCGCATTACCAATAATATTAATTAGTACCTGCTTCAACTTGGCTGCATCTGCTTCTACAGGAATTAAGTCATTACCTAAAGCAGTTTTGAACTGTAACCCTTTGTTCTGTACATTGACTGACTGTAAATTTATTACTTCCAATAGGACTTGTTTGAGGTCAATAGGTGCTGTCACTACAGAAAGCTTACCTGCTTCAATTTTGGAGATATCCAGTAGCTCATTAATAATACCTAGCAAGTGAATGGCTGTTTCGTCGGCACGTTTGAGAAACTCTAATTCCTCTTCCCGGCTATCGCACAAGCCATCATGAACTACGCGCACACAGTTAATAATTACATTCAGAGGATTTCTTAATTCATGGGAAGTGGTAGCCAAAAACTGACTTTTGATTTGGTTGGCAGTTTTTGCCTCTTTCCAAGCAATTTCTAGTTCTTCAGCCCAAGCTTTGAGTCTTTCAACCATTTGCTCAATTGCTTGCGCTAGTTGGTTAAACTCCCGAATTTTGAAGTTGCGTGGTACTGGTTGTGCAGCGTGGTGGCTATGAAGACTCAGGGCATAGTCTCGCAATTCTTCTAGAGGACTGGCCAGGCAAGGGGCTAGATATAGGGATGCTAATAAAAAAGCACCAATTAAACCAACTGTTAAAACTATCAAAATCAGTTTGATTTCTTCTAAACCTAGCAGCGCATTATCCACACTGGTCACAGCTAAGACTATCCATTTTTGCCCTTGCTCTTGGGTAATCGGATTAGCAATAGCGGTGTAACCAACTATTAATTCTTTGCCGTCTTGAGATAATAATTTTACGGAATCACTCTTTCCAGTAGTTGCAGTTTTGACAATATTTTGTAGTTGGGAATGATTTGGGTATTCTTGAATATTTCTCCCCACTAGCTCTGGTGATGGATGTGCTATAATTATCCCGTTTTCAGCAATTACGAGGATAGAGCCAGTTAAAGACCCAGGCTGGTTTCTGGTTTGCTTGTATATGACTGATCGAATACTTAAGACAGATCGCATTTCCCCGTTGCGATTGTAGACGGGGATAGATAGCAACAATTGCAATTGATTATGGGGATGTTTTTTGCCTGTGGTTCCTGCCTTTGGAGGTAATATTTTCCTGATATTAACTTTTTCTCCTTCAGCAGGAAAAGATAATTTCGATTCGCCAATTTCTTGATTACCGCAGCTACTAGCAATAATTTTACTGCTTTGCAGATTAGTTAATTGCAAACAATCAATGTGCGTGGGCAATTGTTTTGCTAGCTGAGTAAGATATTGTTCTATATCTTTAGACAAACCAGACTGAATAATTGTGGTTTGACTGACAGTTATCAAGTGAGTTTTGAGGGTAGCGATCGCATTGGCCATTTTATCGCCTTTGGAAACAGCGCTCTCTGTCAGATTTTGACGAGCGGTTCTCAAGAGGCTAGATTTTGCCTTATTCAAAGCCAGAATCTCCCCCAGTAATAAAAGGGGGACAAACAACAGCAAAATTCTTGTTACTAAAATACGTCGAAAGGAGGACTGACGAAGTTTAGCCATTGAATATCTCACTTCGCATCTGTAAACCAAAAAAGTAACGATGTGCAATTAGAACATATAACAGATTAAGGAGATATTCTGCTAAGGATCAGGATTTTCTTGTCCATTCTCAAAAGTGGCAAATATTTAAAGTAGACCCAGGAATCAGTCATACCAAAACTTCTAGAGGGGAAATGTGAACATGACTGGTGTTGCATATAGATACCATATAAATTTGCTAAAAAGTAGCTTGGGAGTTAATTTTTGAGAAAATCAATCCACTAACCAGCCAAATTTTTAGACTATCCAACTCACCCTATGATACAACTTCGTCCTCATACCACAGTAGTTTTGGCCATGAGTGCAGATGGTAAGATAGCAGATTTTAGGCGATCGCCTGCTCGGTTTGGCTCAGAGGCTGATAAAACACACCTGGAGAAACAAATTGCTGCCTCTGATGCCGTTTTAGTGGGTGCTAGTACTCTTCGTGCTTACGGTACAACACTTACCGTATCACAACCAATTCTGCTGCAACATCGAATAAAACAGGGTAAGCCCGCCCAGCCGGTTCATATAGTCCTTACACAATCTGCTGATCTCAATCCGGAGATTAAGTTTTTTCAACAACCTATTGAACGCTGGTTGCTAACCACAACAAGAGGAGCAGGTTCTTGGCACAGACGAGAACAGAGACTACATTCCGCCCAGGACTGTACTCCCAAATTTAACCAGATTTTAGTTTTTGACACACCAACGGGAAAGGTTGACACGTCTGCGGCTTTACAACACCTGGCATCTCTACACATAACACGGTTAGCGGTATTGGGAGGAGGTGAATTAGTCGCTTCTTTATTGCAATCAGATTTAATCGATGAACTCTGGCTAACAGTCTGTCCATTGATTTTAGGAGGTGCATCTGCACCAACACCAGTAGAAGGTGTAGGATTTTTATCTCAATTAGCTCCCCAACTAGAACTTTTAGAAGTTGATCAAGTTGGGCAAGAAGTGTTTCTGCACTATCGGCTGCAACGTTTTGCAAATTAGATTAAGCTATTAGTCATTGGTCATTGGTCATTAGGAAGTTACCATCTTCTCCCCCCTGCACCCTGCACCCTGCCCCCCTGCCTCTTTCCCCGTCCCTTACTCCCCAGACAAGCCCCACAATGGTGGAACAAATCAAGCCTCGTTACTCTAGCCTTTGGATTAACAAAATCGCGGAAGTACCCCAAGATGCTTGGGATGCTTTAGCAATGCCACTGAAAACACCGTTTTTAGAATGGGATTGGCTGAATAATTTAGAAATTTCCCAGAGTGCTACAGCTAAAACCGGTTGGTTGCCAAATCATCTGACACTTTGGCGAGACAGGACTTTAATTGCCGTTGCGCCACTTTACCTCAAAGGTCATAGTTATGGCGAATTTGTCTTTGATCACCAATGGGCAGAATTAGCCGATCGCCTGGGAGTAAGATATTATCCAAAGTTGCTGGGAATGACTCCATTTACTCCGGCGGAAGGTTATCGTTTTTTAATCGCCCCCGGAGAAGATGAGGATGAAATTACAGCCATGATGGTGCATGAAATCGATTCTTTCTGCACTAAGAATAAGATTTCTGGTTGCCATTTTTTATATGTCGATCCTCAATGGCGGGCAGTCTTAGAACGACAAGGTTTTATAACTTGGTTACATCATAGCTACATTTGGGAAAATGTAGAGTTTAAAACTTTTGATGATTATTTAAAATTATTCAATGCCAATCAGCGCCGCAATATCAAGCGAGAACGCAAAGCTGTAGAAAAAGCAGGTTTACGACTACAACCACTGACAGGTGATGCAATTCCTCAGTCTTTATTTCCTTTGATGTACCACTTTTATGCTGACACTTGTGATAAGTTCGGCTGGTGGGGGAGTAAATATTTAACCAAGCAGTTTTTTGAGCAGCTACACACCAATTATCGCCATCGAGTCATATTTTTCCCGGCCTATGATCACCAAGATCAGAGTCAACCTGTGGGTAT
The DNA here is from genome assembly GCA_003556955.1 of Nostocaceae cyanobacterium CSSed10_463m. Next base: position 176 of record PWQB01000100.1, on the reverse strand, counting down.
GTCTTTTTGTTTATTTAAAGGCGATCGCTTATATGGACGCTACTGGGGTAGTTTCCAAGAAATAGATTGCTTACATTTCGATGCTTGTTACTATACACCCATTGAGTGGGCGATCGCTAACGGTATCCAAAGCTTTGATCCCGGTGCTGGGGGAAGACACAAAAAACGCCGGGGTT
>PWQB01000270.1 GCA_003556955.1 Nostocaceae cyanobacterium CSSed10_463m | reverse complement strand
TGTTTGTTTGGGAAGAAGCGATCGCACTGGGTAATACTCTGAATAAAATGGGTATCAAGCAAGTAAAGGGTAATTTGCTCATCAGGGGCAATTTTGCCATGAATTTTGAACCCAATCCCATATTAGCTGGACAGATGCTCAAGCAAGCACTGAATCACACCACTTGGACTCGTCCAGCAAATTACATCTATTCCATCATGCCCAAGGGGACAGCTAAACCTCAAGTGGTGATTGCGGGGAATGTGAAATTAGCAACCCAAGCAAATCCCCAAGAAACTCTGCTGATGCGTCGCCGTTCTTTACCTTTGCAGCAATTAATTAAGGAAATGAACGTTTTCAGTAACAACGCCATGGCAGAAATGTTGGCGGAATCCGTAGGAGGCGCTGCTGTCATGCAATCGAAAGCTGCAAAATTTGCTGGAGTACCGGAAGCAGAAATTCAGTTAATTAATGGTTCAGGACTAGGAGTAGACAATCGGATTTCTCCCAGAGCTGCTAGTGCGATGTTAATGGCAATACAAAGAGAAGCATCGACCCATAAAATTAATGTCGCTGACTTGTTCCCTACCTCTGGATTTGACCGTCGGGGAACAATGCGATATAGAAATATGCCTTATGCCACGGTGATGAAAACTGGTACTTTACGAGAAGTAAGTGCTTTAGCTGGAGTGATCCCCACACGCGATCGCGGTTTAGTTTGGTTTGCTATTATTAACCGTGGCCCACAAATTCCAGCTTTCCGCGCCAATCAGGATAAACTCTTACAAGCGCTTGTAAATCAGTTAGAAGTCGCTCCCAATCCTCCCGCTACAATTATTCCCAATTCTCCTAAATATTTTTCACCGGAATTAGGTACGGCTAGTCGTAACGAAATTTTGTTAGGCGCAAACTAAGACTAAGTAAGTGGGTGCAAAAATTTTCCTCTATGTAACAGAATCTTAAGCAGGCTTTTCAGAATTAAATTTTACACGTCGTGTACTGTGATTGCTTTTTTCCCCTCTAGCTTGAACGCCATTGATTACAGCGTAAGCAAGGTCTAGCTCATCATCAAATGCTTGCCCAGATAATGTTACCTTATCTTTACAATTTTACCCAGATACTTACGGTAAACTACTGATATTCGACTGCAAAATATGCCATCAGGCAGAAGCAGAATGTAATAGTGTAGGAGCGCAGAATGTACGCAGAAAAAAGTGAGGATTTAAAACAATGGACTGAAAAATCGCAGTGGCGACAGAATAATAAGCCGATTCAATTTACAAGCCAAGAAGCATTAGAATTGGTTAAAACTATCCTTGCACCCAGAGAACTAAGCGAGATTGAAGAAATAGTTTTCCTGCATACGTGGAATGGCAAGATGTATCGAGAGATGGCACAAGAAACTCAATATCAAGAAGGTTATCTCAAAGATATTGGTTCTCAACTGTGGTTATGTCTGTCTGATAAATTGGGCTTTCAAGTTACAAAAAAGACACTACGGTTGATATTAACCCAGCATCTCCACTTAACAAGATTAAATATTAATACTATTTCTCAATGTTGTCAGAATTGTCAAAAGCCAGAATTTCCGGGATCTCCTCTACCGTTTGATTCTGATTTTTATATTAAGCGATCGCCGATTGAAGACTTAGCGATCGCTACTATTAGTCAAGCAGGAAGTCTGATTCGCATTCAAGCATCCGCTGGCATGGGTAAAACTTCTTTAATCAATCATTTGATGGGATCTGCTAATCAGATGGGGATGCAAACAGTGTTTGTAGATGTGCAGCAAGCAGATACGGAAGTGTTAAGTAATCTTGATCTGTTTTTACGTTGGTTTTGCTGTAACATTGGTCGGCAATTAAACTTAGAACCTAAGTTTGATGATTATTGGTTTGAAGATGCAGGTAGCAAACTTAGTTGTACAACTTATATCCAGGAATATATCTTAAATCAGTTGCAAAAACCGATGGTGGTGGCAATTGATAAAGTGCATTACTTAATTGAGTATCCTAATTTAGCAAATAATTTCTTTCCTTTACTGCGTTCATGGTACGAACAAGCAAGAGTGCGTAAAGATTGGCAAAAGCTGAGATTAATAATTGCTAATTCTGGGGAATTAGATTTACCGATTCAGTTTCACCAATCTCCGTTTAATGTTGGTCTACCATTGTTATTAACTGATTTAAGCACTACTCAATTACAAGATTTAGCAGATCGTTATCAACTGCAAACAGTTGGGATCAAAGACTACCAAAGTCTAGAACCACTGTTTAACCTGATTGGTGGTCATCCATATTTATTAAACCTAGCTTTTTATTGGTTGCGATCAGGATATTTTTCTTTAGATAGATTGCTGGAAGAAGCACCAACTGACAAGGGAATTTATGGCGATCACCTGCGCCGACAGAGGAGCATTTTGCAACGGAATAATAAATTGATTAAAGCTTTTTATCAAGTGTTATTAACTCCTGAATCTGTGGACATGGAAATGTCTACAGCTTATGAATTGGAAAGCATGGGATTAGTTAAACTCAATGGGCAGAAAGTCAGTATTAAGTATGAGCTATATCGTCAATATTTTAGTATCCTAGCTGGAGGTTTTAATAGCTAATTATTCTGAGGTTGTTGTGAATTTAAGTAGGCGTTGAAATTTATCGTTGTGGCAAGGCAGGAGGCAGGAGGGAAGAGGTTTTTAGGTATTTTACATTTTGTTACATAATTTGGTTTTTTCGTGCCGACTTACTTAATAAATCTGATTTGTCTTAGTTTTTTTCTCAAAAATGATTTGATCATGATTACAGCAGAATATGGCTTACGCCACGCTATCAAGAGTCATGAGGGGCGAACGCCCGTAGGTAAATGGTCTTAGCCTATTGGAAGTTAAAAAAGTGTAAGCTTTTACGAAGTGGAAACTTAAAAATCGTATGGCTAACGCCAAGCTACGCTATCGGCTAACGCTCACGGCGAAGCCTTGCATTTAATTCCTACTCAAAGGAAAAATCGTTCCCATCCAACTCTTGAAACTGTCACCTGTCACCTGTCATCACGACAAGACTTTTATGCCTAACGGCACGCTACGCGAACAGCAACCCCTATTAATTAAATGCCAAGATAATCAATGATTCAGAATCCCTATCAGGTTGGGGGAAGTCTGACAACAGATGTCGCCACCTATATTTTACGACAAGCAGACCAAGACCTCTATGAAGCTTTGCTGAATGGGGAGTTTTGCTATGTATTCAATGCTAGACAAATGGGTAAGTCTAGTTTGCGGGTAAGAGTGGAACAGGAGTTAAAAAAACTAAATTATTGCTGTGTATACCTGGATATGACACAGTTTGGCAGCGAGGAAGTTAGCCATCAGCAGTGGTATCGAGGTATCATGTTAAAGATCCTCCTGAATCTGAATTTGCTGAGTAAATTGGATATAAAAACTTGGTGGAAAAATCAGGAAACATTACCAATAATATTACAATTACAGCTATTTATAGATGAAATTTTAGAGCTAATCCCAGATAATAAACTGTTTATTTTAGTGGATGAAATTGATAGTATTCTTAGCTTAAAATTTCCCGTTAATGATTTTTTTGCCTTTATTCGTTCCTGTCATGAACTACGCACAAATAAGCCAGCTTATAATCGTTTAACTTGGGCTTTATTTGGTGTTGCTACTCCTGCTGATTTAATTAGCGATCGCAAACGTACTCCATTTAACATTGGTCGAGCAATTGACCTAAAAGACTTTACATTTGCGGAAGCTAAACCACTGCTGGAAGGTTTTCAGGATCATGTAAGTAACCCAAAAGCCATATTAAAAGAAATTTTATACTGGACAGGTGGACAACCATTTTTAACCCAAAAACTTTGTCAAAAAGTTGCTTTGCTAACTCAGGATCGGACCGAGTTGAGCCAAAACCTAATTCCCGGAAAGGAAGCAGTTTGGATTACAGAGATTGTGCGATCGCAAATCATTGTTGATTGGGAAGCACAAGATAACCCAGAACATCTACGTACCATTCGCAATCGCCTACTTTACGATGAAAAGCGAGCCGGCAGGTTACTAGGGCTATATCAGCAAACTTTAGAGCAAGGCGGAATTGCCATTGATGGCAGTCAGGAACAAACAGAACTGTTGTTGTCAGGATTAGTTGGCAAACGACATAGTAAGTTAGTAGTCAAGAATCGGATTTACCAAACGGTCTTTTCCCCGAACTGGATTCGAGAACAATTGAACAGGCTGCGTCCCTACTCCCAATCTCTTAATGCTTGGGTCGCATCTAACTATACTGATGAATCAAGGCTACTGCGGGGTCAGTCCCTGGAAGATATGTTGCTCTGGTCTCAGTACCAAAGCCTGAGCGATGTGGATTATCGCTTTCTGGCGGCTAGTCAAGCGTTAGACCGACAGGAAACCGTAGCCAAAATGGAGATAGAGAGATTACGAGAAGTGGAAGTCCGCCTGTCTGTTGAACGCCAGCGCAGTCTGGAGCAGCAGCAGAGCTTAAAGCGACAAAGAATTTTGCTAGGAGTAGTCACCTTTTTTCTGATGGTTGCCTTTGGGTTGGG
>PWQB01000744.1 GCA_003556955.1 Nostocaceae cyanobacterium CSSed10_463m | reverse complement strand
GTGACGTACTCCACACACTCCCTTTCAGGTGAGTGTGGGCTTCTCAGCGACTCTTCTATGAAGACGTTGACTGAGCTTTAAGACCGTGCGCCCCACGGTTCTTTGGTTGAGCCAAACAATTAGCTTTTATTTTCATAGGCTGCTTTTCAGCATTTAATTGAATTACACCTACTGGTTAAATTTATATCAAATTTTTGGAAAAAAACCAAGAAAGTGTTCATTCCTCATCAACCAACATTGCTGATTTCGCTATGCTCAATTTCGCCCGTTGGTCAATTCGTCACTCATTCACAATTCATCCCACGCTCCTAAGAGTGAGACGTGGGGCTTCTTGCTGCTTTAGCGAAAAGTGTCAGCACTATCTAGTCTACAGGTTAACACGGTTAATCTGACCGCTTATCGCTTATTGTTTGCGGTTCATGGCAGCGTTCACATCTGTGTCATACTCAAAGTCATATTTTAACCATCATTTTCATATTTCTCAGCACAAAGTTTTGATGATCACAGTTTTATACCTGACTGTGTGCAATAGACATTTTTGGGGAATAATATTCACAGCTATTCACATCCATCATGATCAAGTAATTTGAGGAAGATTCAACGATGTCTATTGAGCAACTCCAGCCTGCTAGTCAACAACAGGCAAACGTTTACTTACCTTATGTTCAGAGTGCGAAGCGTAATTTTTTACCCGTTGCCCTGAGTCTTTATCAAAAAGGTATTTTGGAGGGACATCGCAAAATTGAAGGCGGTGAGAGCATTCCCTTTGTCGCCTCTTGGAATGTTGCCACTTTGCCCTCAGATTTAACACGTTGCCGAATACAGTTTGACGGCAATGCTGAACTTAGCTATGAAGTGATGATGGCAAGTTTTGAATTTATGAGTTATTTAATTGAACTGATGGAAAATTATAAGCGCTATCGCTTGACTGATTTTTCACAAGCTTTTTACCGCAAAGTTTTGCGTATAGACGAATAAACAAAATCAATCCAGACCTTAAAAAAAATGCATTCTGGCAAATTCTGCTTTGTCAGCACTCCAGGCTGTTGCCGGAAGCAACTAAAATTAGGGAACACCTAGCTTGGTTCTACTTCCTTTTGCAATTAGGAGTGCATTTGTGCCAAAATCTGCTAAATGTTTGCTGATTGGCTCAACCGAAACTTATAGCGGTAAATCTGCCACAGTTTTAGGTTTGTCTCATCAGCTACAGCAAAAAGGACTAGATATTGCCTACGCTAAACCGCTAGGCACTTGTTTCAGTGCGTCTGGCGAAACCGTAGTTGAGGAAGATGTCCAGTTTATTGCCCATAGTCTGAGCTTGCCAACCAACCGCGTTGCGACTGCAATGCTGGCTTTGGATGAGGTTAATATTCAAAAACGTTGGCTTGGCAAAGATAAAACCGATTATCGTCAGCTCTTAAAACAGCAATATTTGCAAATTTCCCAAGGAGATTTAGTATTGCTAGAGGGACCTGGGGATTTGACACAGGGACATCTGTTTGATTTGTCTTTGACACAGGTAGCCGAAGCCTTAGATGCATCTGTGCTGTTGGTAGCTCGTTATCATTCCCTGGTTTCTGCTGATGCGTTATTGTCTGCTAAACAGTATGTGGGCGATCGCTTGGTGGGAGTTGTGATTAATGAAGTCCCTACCGAACAATTACAAATAGTTGCCGAGCAATTATGTCCGTTTTTAGAAAAGCAAGGCATTCCCGTCTTAGCAACATTGCCGAAAAGTGACTTACTACGCAGTGTCAGCGTTGGTGAATTGGTCAACCAGTTAAATGCTGAGGTTCTCTGTCGTCGCGATCGCCTGGATTTGATGGTGGAAAGTTTGGCAATTGGGGCGATGAATGTCAATTCGGCTGTGAAGTATTTCCGCAAACGCCGCAATATGGCAGTAGTCACAGGAGGCGATCGCGTGGAAATTCAACAAGCCGCCCTAGAAACTTCTACACAGTGTCTAATTTTAACTGGACAGCTGCCACCACCTGCGTTTATTCTCACCCGTGCTGAAGAGCTAGAAATCCCCATTCTATCGGTTGATTTAGATACCCTCACTACTGTGGAAATTATAGAGCGGACTTTTTGCCAAGTCCGAGTACATGAACCAATTAAGGTTGAGTGCATTCGCCAATTGATGACTGAGCATTTTGACGTTGATCGCTTAATATCTAAACTCGGCTTAACTCCCGCAGGGGCATTACCTTAAAAGTACCGGAGCCGGGGGCAGGGAGCAGAGGGGAACAAATTTCTCAATACCCAATCTCCCAGCCCTTATTTTCAATTAGTGTGACCTGGATATTCAGCCATTAAAGCAAATATCAGGAAAATGTAGCAATATGTAACTCAAGTAAGCTTCTCACTGACACTCTGTTTGGTAAAATAGCTGGGTTGTTTAATCTGATTACATCCCCTCTTTGAGCCAGTCAACAGACCTTACCAACCTCGATACATTAGCGCAGGAACTGGCGACCATCCAGCAAACGGGTTCTAAGCGAATCGCCTTGCTGGGTTCTCGCCATGTGCCAATTACGCATCAGAATTTGATTGAAATGATGACCTATGCCCTGGTTCTATCAGGCAATCGGGTGATCACGTCTGGAGCTACAGGTACAAATTCAGCTGCCATTAAGGGAGCAATGCGGGCAGATCCCAATTTATTGACGGTGATTCTGCCTCAAAGTTTGTCACGCCAGCCCCAGGAATCTCGTCAGCAACTAGAGCAGGTGATGCATCTGGTAGAAAATTCCAGCAATGATAATCTGTCTTTAGCTGAAGCTAGTTATATTTGTAATAAGGAGATTGTTTCTCGCTGTCAGCAACTGATCTGTTTTGCATTTCACGACAGTCGGACTCTGCTCCAAACTTGTGGAGATGCAGAAGAACAAAGAAAAGTGGTGACGCTTTTCTACTTTGACTAAAGTGCAGTAAGTCCTCGCCCAGGTAATGATAGATATAGGAAACTGCGAATTGGTAATAGGTAGTTTGATTAACCAAATTACCTGTTGCCTGTTAATTCAAGTTAACTAACAACTACTATTGATTGGTTTAATGATGCTATCGCAACTGCCTGTATCTGCTATTTTGCTGTATTCCATTGCTGCTGCTGTCATTCTAATTTATCTGCCATTTTTATTGGTAGCTTATGCCCGTGTGCTGATTGGGTCTGAGGCCCTTGCTACTCCTCGTGCAATGTTGGATAAATTGCCCCCCTATGCTCAACGAGCAACCTGGGCGCATCAAAATTCCTTTGAAGCATTTATGTTGTTTGCTACCGCAGCATTGATGGCTTACGTAACTGGTGTTAATTCTCCTACAGCAGCAGTGGCAGCGATCGCTTTTGTGGTGGCGCGTTTGCTATACTCAATTTTTTATATTTTGAATATACCTTTATTGCGATCGCTAATGTTTGCCATTGGCTCTCTTGGCTCTGCGACTCTCATCACCTTGAGCATTATCCAAGCTAATAGTTAATTGGCAAATGGGGAGTGGGGGCGGGTTGAAGGAGTTAAAAATAGTGACTCTATAAGGCAACGAAATTCTCAATAAACCCGCCCATGCAGGGAGTAGGGAGTCGAGAAAAAATTTTTGTTGAATTTTGACTTACCCCCCTGTGGTTCTCCAATCCAAAATCCAAAATCTAAAATCTAAAATTGTTTATGGCTTCCACATATTCCTTTGACGTTGTAAGCGACTTTGACCGACAAGAATTAGTAAATGCTATCGATCAAGTTGTACGAGATATCAAAGGTCGTTATGACCTCAAAGACACTCAAACTACTCTAGAGTTAAACGAGCAAAGCATTAATGTCAGCACTGACAGCGAGTTTACCTTAGATTCTGTTCACAACATTCTCCGAGAAAAAGCTGCCAAGCGTAACCTTTCTCAGAAAATTTTTGAGTTTGGCAAGGTTGAATCAGCTAGCGGTAACCGTGTCCGTCAAGAAATCACTCTCAAAAAAGGTATCAGTCAGGAAATTGCTAAACAAATTTCCAAATTGATTCGGGACGAGTTCAAAAAAGTCCAAGCCTCAATTCAAGGTGATGCTGTGAGAGTTTCAGCTAAAGCTAAGGACGACTTACAAAGTGTAATGCAGCGTCTGAAACAAGAAGATTTTCCTGTAGCTTTGCAATTTACCAATTATCGATAACAGGTCACAAACAATCAGAGGGTAGATTTTTTTTCTACCCCAGTTAAATCTTGCTAACCGCCACCAATACTTTTTTGAAAAGCTGGACGCTCAGACATCCGCTTGATATAGTTCAACACGCCTGGATAGGCACTCAAGTCTAGCTTCAGCATGATGGGAATATAAGCCAAAATTGAACCCACAGCTACATCAGCAACCGTAAATTCATCACCCAGTAAAAAAGATTGTTGTTCAAAAATCTCATTTAAGGGAGTTAACAAACGGGGCATTTCTCGCTCTCGATTTGCTTCCACAAAAATCCCCGTAGCCAGGGTAGAATTGCCAAATAAGACCCATTGGGAAAATATGCCCCTCTGTTCTGGTGAAAGTGGGGTTTTGCCGTATTTATCGGCAAGATACATTAAAAT
>PWQB01000275.1 GCA_003556955.1 Nostocaceae cyanobacterium CSSed10_463m | reverse complement strand
GTTTTTCACTATTAACTTTACAAAAAATCGCGCTATTACTATCAAGATTATGATAATTTTCACAAGCAATAACAGTAATATTTATAGTGCGGAACTACTAAAAGCGGAAAATTAGAGCAAAATGGATATGTAGCCTGTTGTTTGTTCAACCTTGAATCAATCTAACTTCGTGCGTAATCTCCAAGAAACTCACTTAAACCGCGCCCGTGCTAGTCTCAGACAAGCGCTGTCTTGGTATGGACATCTCCGTAAATCTGGACAATTTTCCTCAAATCCAGAATTGGTAGGCTGGCTGAAACCAGAATTAGACACGTTGAACTCTACACTCAACAAACTAGACTCCAATGTGATTAGAATTGCGGCTTTTGGTTTGGTGAGTCGGGGAAAATCAGCAGTATTAAATGCTTTGCTGGGAGAGAAGATTCTCCAAACTGGTCCCCTGAATGGTGTCACCCAATGGCCGCGTTCTGTGCGTTGGCAACCAGGAGGTAAGGTATTAGTAGAGTTAATTGATACCCCTGGATTAGATGAAATTGACGGAGAAACACGGGCAAAAATGGCGCGAGAGGTGACGCGTCAGGCTGATTTAATTTTGTTTGTGGTTTCAGGTGATATTACGCGGACTGAGTATCGGGCATTGCTGGAGTTACGAAAGGCACAAAAACCACTGATTTTAGTATTTAACAAAATTGATTTATATCCAGAAACTGACCGTTCGGCAATTTATGGCAATTTGCAACAATTAGGCGCAGGATACCCCCAAGCACCGCCTTTATTACCTGATGAAATTGTCATGGTGGCGGCGGAACCAGCACCGATGGAAGTGCGGGTGGAATGGCCTGATGGTAGTGTGACTTATGAATGGGAAACACCACCGCCCCAGATTGAGGAACTACAGCAGACAATTTTAAATATATTGAATCGGGAAGGGCGATCGCTTCTGGCTTTAAATGCACTGATTCAAGCACGGGATGCAGAAGAGGCGATCGCCCAAAAGACTATGAATTTCCGTGACCAAGAAGCTGAAGATATTATTTGGAAATTCACTAAATATAAAGCCTTGGCAGTAGGATTAAATCCTGTACCTGTTTTAGATGTCATCTGTGGTGCGATCGCCGATTTAGCTTTGATTCGTTCCCTAGCCCGGTTATATGGCTTACCTATGACTAGCTATGAAGCCAGCAAAATTTTAAAGACGATTTTCTTTAGTTCTGGTGGTTTGTTGTTAGGAGAAATAGGTAGTAATATAGTATTAGGGTTAAGTAAAAGTACGGCGGCGATCGCCAGTGGTGAAAACCCTTTAAATATCACTGCTTACGCTGGCACTGCGATCGCACAATCTGGTATCGCTGGTTACGGTGCGTACACCGTAGGTAAAGCAGCCCAAGTATATTTAGAAAAAGGTTGTACTTGGGGACAATTGGGAGCTAATACAGTCATTGCCGAAATCTTATCTCAAGTTGATCACAATACAATTCTGTATCGTTTGCAACAGGAATTAGGCGCAAAATATCAATAATCAATTGCCATCAAAATATCCTGACAACAGGTCTAAATTATCAAATTTAGATGCAAAATTGAGGAAATGATGGAAATAAAAATCACGGCGAAAAACCACCGCCAGGAATTTTATTTTTTTTGATGTTTTACTCAACAAAGGTGAAAATATCATGACAACAACCCTAGAAGCTGTTCAATCTGCCGTTAAATCTGGGACAAAAACTCTAGAAGAAGCTATTCTAGAATCTATTGTCGAAGCTCGTCACACCTGCGAAATCGACGGAGAAAATTCTCCTAACTGTGCTGTAGCTTGGGATATCGTCGAAGAATTACAAGCAGAAAAAGCGCATCAGCAGCAAGCAAAACAACGAAAAACCGCTTTAGAAAGCTACTGTGAAAGCCATCCAGAAGCCATAGAATGCCTAATCTACGACGTTTAACAGTTATCAGTTAACAGTTATCAGTTAACAGTTATCAGTTCAGAGACATAATTGGGTCACAATTCCTGACTAAATGGGCGTGATAACTGTTCTTTGTTCACTGATTTAAGCTAAATTGGCTATTGCTGATTGCGTCATTTGCTGAATCGCATTTAAATCAGGTGGTGGTGTATCACTTTCCATTCCTAACCATAAAAGATACTCAATATTTCCCGCCGGGCCAGTAATCGGCGACCAAGTTAACCCTTGGTATTTCCATCCTAATTCACAAGCCATTTGCAACACTTGGAAAATAGCATCAGCTTGGTCATTAGGATCGCGGACAACGCCCTTTTTACCTACACGGGATTTTCCCACCTCAAACTGTGGCTTAACCAGCAATACTGCATCCCTGGGAGAGGTGGTTAATCGCCACAAAGCCGGCAAAATCTTAGTTAAGGAAATAAAGGATACATCCACCACCGCCAAACCCGGTATCTCGTCCCCTTCACCATACAACTCTTCGGGTGTCAGATGACGTAAATTAGTCCGTTCTCTTAAAATCACCCGTGGATCATTTCTTAAACCCCAGTCCACTTGTCCATAACCGACATCAATCCCGTAAACTTTTACTGCTCCAGCTTGTAGCAAACAGTCAGTAAAGCCACCAGTAGAAATACCACCATCTAAACAAATCCGTCCCGCCACCGGAATTGTAAATAATTCTAAAGCCTTAGCGAGTTTTTCACCACCACGAGACACAAAGCGCGATCGCTCTTTAATCTTAATTTGAGCCGCAATATCAACTTCCGTCCCCGCCTTATCCACCACCTGTTGATTAACAGTCACCTCTCCCGCCTGAATTAATCGCTGTGCTAAGGCGCGAGAAGGACATAAATTTAAATCTACTAAAAGTGTATCGAGTCGCTGCTTCACCAATTAACTTGACTCTCCTGGAAATATTAAATCTAAAGCAAATTGCAGAATTTCTTCACGATTTACCAACTTTTCTAACTCATTTGCCTCATAACGACCTTCTTCTACTTCCAAAGAAGCCTGATCAATAGCATTTAAATAAGCTTCTTCTAAAGTTTCCCATAATTCTGAGCGTGTGAGGTAATAACCTCCAGCTTTACGGCGCTTATTTTCTCGCTGAATTTCCCGAACAGAATTGCGAATAGACACTTCCCAAGAACGAGTGCTGCGATGTTCCGCTTTTTGTTTAATTAAATGTAACAAAAGAATCACCGCATAACTACGAATCGTTTTAATAATGTCATTTCGGCTCATTTCTGCCAATTCTTCCACGATAACCAACGCCCCTGTAACATCGCCTTTAATGAGTAAGTCTTTCAAGGTTAGTAATTCTTCCATAGTTTAGCGCCTGAAACATCAGTAACTGCTATTGTCATCTGAAAACACAGAAAACTTGTTTACAGCCTACCTGCTTTTATTATTAAAAAAAGTAAACGCACCTTGTCAAAAGAGCCAAAGTGCGATTTTTATATTATCCGCCAATGCGGATTGGGTTTTTTATCTCTGCCGAATTAGCTAAATATCCTTCTCGCTCAACTCACGAGTCATATAATCAAAAGGTTCATCCACAAAGGAAGTATCAGCCACACCTGCGGCTGCAACTTGTTCCTTCACCATATCCTTGAGAATCTGGATACCAAAAACAGTAGGGCCAATGGGTACACCTAAAGAATTGTAAGTTTCCCGCAATCCTTGGAGTACACGCTCATCCAACACATTCATATTACCGGCGACCAAAGCATAGGTAGCATAGCGGAGGTAATAATCCATATCCCGAAGACAAGCAGCATAGCGACGGGTTGTGTAAGCATTACCGCCGGGACGAATTAACTCTGGCTGTTCTTCAAATAACTTAGAACCAGCCTGTTTTACCAACACTGCTGCATTCGAGTTAATCGCCGCCGCCGCTTGTACCCGTGCTGTACCACTTTCAAAATAAGACTTCAAGCTGTCAATTGCATTGCGGTCAAAATACCGACCAGCAACATCATAGTTCTTTATCAAGCTTGTAACTGCATCACGCATACTTCTTCTCCCAATCAATGCTATCTATGGTTTGATATTAATTTGGTAGCAGTTTTGCTCCAGTAAATTTTTGTGGCACTTATTTATTTAAAATATGATGCAACACAAAAACAAATCATCCGCTATTTAAGGATTCTATGCCAAAGTTGACCCATGATGATATGAACTTTACGTTTTGTGCAGATGTTCGGCCAAAGGTTAATATAAGCTGTAATCCAGAGAAGCTGTAACAAAAAGTACAAAATCTTCTAATGTCTAGGATTTATGATATTTCAGGTGTGTCATCTACAACTTAGTTCAGATCATCTGGGTTAGGATGCTTTGCAAGATTCTGGTATTACTTTAGGAAATTGGTAGAGAAGGAGTAACAATGACAACCCCACAAGAAGTCTTGAAAATGATTCAAGACAACAAAATTCAGATGATTGACCTGAAATTCATCGATACTCCAGGAACATGGCAGCATCTGACTATGTACCATGACCAAATCGATGAAAGTTCCTTCTCTGATGGCGTACCTTTCGACGGTTCCAGCATTCGGGGTTGGAAAAACATCAACGAATCCGACATGATGATGGTACTCGACCCCAAC
>PWQB01000141.1 GCA_003556955.1 Nostocaceae cyanobacterium CSSed10_463m | reverse complement strand
ACCGCTTTAAGCGCAGCCATCGCAGGGCTTTACAGCACTCAGCACTTTGCTATATATAAGGATATCTGATTACCTTCATCTACTATTATTTGTCAAGGGGTATTGACGATTTGTAACAACCTTGTTATATTAGTTTACATAAGGTAACAAATACAGGAAAACATTATGTATACAACCATTAACGAAAGCGGTATTTTGAATAACTACGCCAACGAACCCCAAATGTACTGCGCTACCTACCCCAGCAAAGAGGAGCAACGTCAATATGCTATACAAGGTGCGTTTGCGACATTGCTGGTAACTACCTTAATTTTGGTAGCCTTGGGCGTTAGTTAAGATTCGGTATCGGTATCTCTCATCGTCATTTGGACTTCTCCTTCTTACCCCGGTTAGTTTCGCCGGGGTTTTTTGTTGCCATGTTTTCAAGATCCGCGCCCCCACAGGCTAATATTAAGAACTAATCAGAAAATCTTGTTAGTCATGAGTTCCCAGGTATCACTTCCTCAATCACTCCAGAAAGGCTTACCCCTCACTGCTCTTGCACCCATGCAGGATGTGACAAATCTCTGGTTTATGAAGGTGATTGCCCACTACGGCAGTCCTGACTATTTCTTCACTGAGTATTTCCGTGTCAATGATACCTCACGGCTCAATCGTAACATTCTGGCAGCAATTACCGAAAACGACACGGGTCGCCCCGTTTTTGCTCAAATGATTGGCGAAAGCATTCCCGATTTAGTGAGAACAGCCCAGGAACTCTGCGGCTATAATATCGCTGGAGTGGACTTGAATATGGGCTGTCCAGCACCGAGAATCTATCGCAAAAATGTTGGGGGTGGATTGCTACTTTCACCAGCCAAAGTGGAGCGGATTTTGGCAGAACTGCGGCAGGCCGTGAATGATCGACCTTTGACTGTTAAGATGCGTGTGGGATTTGAAAATACAGATACCTTTTACGAAATTTTAGATATAGTTAATCGCCACAACATTGATTTGCTGAGTGTGCATGGTCGCACGGTGAAAGATATGTATCACGGGACAGTAAAATATGATTTGATCGCTGAAGCGGTGAAACGGGTTGATTGTCCAGTGCTGGCCAATGGTAATATTTACTCGGCAACAGCTGCCCTGGAAGTGCTTTCTCAAACTGGCGCGGCGGGTGTGATGGTGGGACGCTGGGCGATTGGGAATCCTTGGCTTTTTGAGCAAATTCGGCAGGCTTTGCACTGTGAGCCGATTACGCCGGTTCCTTTAGTAGAGGTACGCAACTATATTGATCGTTTATGGCAAACTCCGACAGCAGCAACTATGCCAGTGCGATCGCGTGTCGGCTACCTCAAAAGGTTCCTCAACTACATTGCTCTGAGTGTTGACGCTGAAGGTAATTTCCTGCGGCTGATGCGACAGACTCAGACCGACGTAGAACTGCTTAACCTGTGCGATCGCGTTCTCCTGACTGATATCACAAAAACTTTAGCCCTCACACCTTACTTAGGGGTGTAACTAATTTCTGGTGTAACTGACTGCACAGGTGTTGTTAGTGGGTCGTAACCTAGTTGTTGAGTAATCCGTTGTCTAGCTAAAACACGGTACTCCCAAAAATGTTCTCCAGCAGCGCATAGTCCTAAATACATATTGAGAACTTGCGATTTTGTCCGCAGAATTGCCCATAGTTGTTGCCAGAACTGCCTACGAATTTCCGGCCGCTGTAAGCCTTGGTGCCAAATTAACTGAGCAACGAGCCGCAACCCTTGACCTGGAGAAAACTGCATGGTTTGCTTTCGCTGGGAAGACGAGCCAATACTCAGACATTGCTCAAAACAGCGTCTGAGATAGTTACTGGGTTCATATAACGTCCACAAGCCTTCTACATACTCTCTAGCAATTTCATCGACAGAGCGGGAGGGGATGAAATTCATTAAGGTATTCTGGTCTCCCATTGGCGTACTATCAATACCCTGACTCGCTAATAAACGCTGCTCTGTTTGCAGACGGTTCCATAAAGCCGTATTGGGTAAAGCTTGAAGGATGCCTAACATCGGTTGAGGAATACTGGTTTGTTCTACAAACGCTTGGATGCGTTTTCCTGCTCCTGGGCGTTCTCCATCAAAACCGAGGATAAATCCCGCATAGATGAGCATTCCTGCTTCATTGATTTTTTGACAAGCGTCTACAAGAGAATTACGAGTATTTTGCAGTTTTTGTGTAACTTGCAAACTGTCTTGATCAGGAGTTTCTATACCCAGAAAAACTGCATAGAAACCAGCTTCATTCATTAATTGCAACAGTTCTGCATCTTCGGCTAAATTTACAGAAGCTTCCGTGATGAAGGTGAAGGGATAGTTGTGCTGCTTCATCCACGGAATCAACTCTCGCAGGAGGCGTTTAACGTTACGCTGATTGCCAATAAAGTTGTCGTCAACGATAAACAGTGACCCTCGCCAGCCTAAATCATAAAGAGCCTGTAATTCGGCTATGGTTTGCTGAGGCTCTTTTGTGCGTGGCTTGCGACCGTAGAGTGTAATAATATCGCAAAATTCACAGTTAAAGGGGCAACCGCGAGAAAACTGGATAGCCATCATTAAGTAGGCATTCCGTTGCAGCAAATCAAAACGAGGCATTGGGCTTTGGGTGACATCAGGCTTTTCCAGAGAGCGAAAAATTCCTTGTTCTTCGCCGTTTTTTAGGGCTTCCAGAAACTGAGGAACTGTCAGTTCTCCCTCATCCAAAATTAAATAATCCGCTCCAGAGTCCAGGGCATCTTGTGGGATTGATGTGGGGTAAGGGCCACCGACTGCCACTTTTTTGCCTAAGCGCACTGCTTTTTGAATGAGGGCATGAAAGTCTGGTTTTTGCACTAGCATTGCCGAAAGGATTACGAGATCACACCACTCCCAATCAGCTTCTGTTTCCAGATTGACGTTGCGATCGCAAAATCTAATTTCCCAGTCTTGAGGTAGCAGTGCTGCAACTGTAATAATTCCTAGTGGTGGCAACACAGCTTTCAGTCCAGCAATTTCCATGAAGCGATCGTAAGACCAAAAGGACTGGGGAAACTGAGGGTAGAGCAATAATGCTTTCATAAAATCCTTGTTGCAAAACTTCTAATATCTCGAATACCCATCAATAGCCAAATGTCCTAACCTCCTTGGCGGTTGCTATATCTTGGATATTAGAACTAAGAATTTTTACCTTTCTCTATCTAAAGTAATAAGTAGCTCAAACTTAAACAACTTAATACCCAGATCCCCGACTTCTCTAAGAAGTCGGGGATCTATATTGTCGAAAATTGGTAGCCAAAATCCCAGTTGTGTGAGAATTTTGTGGTTCATTTAAATTGTTGATCTTTCCCATATATAGGATGGGCTTTGACAGGTTATGCACCTCACTAAATACAGCATTTCCCGATGTTATGAGGTACAAGAACCCCTCCCCCAAACCCCTCCCCGCAAGCGATGAGGGGGCTAAGATTCACCTTATATAATTGGAAATCGCTGTATTTGCAGTCACAAACTACAGAAATACGTTGTATTACAAGTATTCAATTTTCCAGGTTGTGTCACCAGAGAACCCTAAAAACCTTAAAATAAGTAAGTACATGGCAATCAGCTATGTTTATACTGTGTTCAAGTCTTTAAAAAAATCTTTATGCCTCCTCGTTGGCCTCGTAAACCCGACCGCAAAGACCCAGCATTCCGCAAGTTAGATGACCGGATGACTTTTGCTGTTCATGTGGCATTGACTACAGCTGTTAATTCTAGTTTATGGTTTTTCCACAATTTAAAAGCAGCTACCTGGGAATGGCTACCCTGGTTAACAGCAGGTTGGATATTAGTATTGTTGGTGCATCTCATTTATATTACGGCGATCGCTAACTATACGGAAACTCCAACCAAATCCACCTAAAGACGGAGTATGAAGGCTAGGGCGATTGTAACCTGTTGCAGTAGATTCAGCTTGATAATTGCGCGATAATGGTTAATGACCTCGATAGTTAACGCTCTTTGTTGATCTAAGGTGATTTTTATGTCTACAACTCAAACCGCAGAATTACTGGAAGCCCTAGCTGCTGAAATTGGCGAGGCTGTCTATATAGACATTGCCAAGTGGCATCTTTATTTATCTGATGCCAAACTACATACTGTAGTGGCTGAAAAGATGTATTCCTTAATTAGTTCTAAGACCGTAAACGAAGACCGAGTTATTGCAGTCTTAGAATCTATCCCAGTGAAAATTGGTGGTGGGAGAAAAGAATTGCCTTTAAATGATCTACTACCACTGCAATGTCAAGTCAACCTAGTAGACATTTTAGAGAAATATCAACGCCAGAGTTAATTTCTGCATTTTGGGCGCGTTTTGGAAAAACTCGACCATGAGGTAAAGGATATGACTACATATCAATTTCATGACGAATACACTTTAGCAGAAACAGCAGAAGAACTTGGAAAAAAAGCTTTAAGTTTGGGTTTAATACCGAGTTTTCTCGTGCGCTATTTTCGTGATAGCAGGCAATACTACATACGCAATGAACAAGAATCTCAACCGTTGACACCAGAACAAGCATATCTGCGGT
>PWQB01000001.1 GCA_003556955.1 Nostocaceae cyanobacterium CSSed10_463m | reverse complement strand
CGCTCACCTTTGCGCCCCTCTGCGTTTAAAACCCTTGCAGAGTATTCTATAAATAGAGGTTTCATACAAGAAACTCATGGATGCCAAAGAATTAATCCGACTTTATAACTCAGGACAGAGGGATTTTCCCGCCGCAAACCTCGTTCGAGTCAAGTTAATTGCCGCCTACTTACCTGGAATCAACTTATGGGGAGCAGATTTGAGTGGAGCTAACCTAGCTCAAGCCAAACTCTGGGGAGCAGATTTAAGTAACGCTAACCTAGCTCAAGCGAACTTAACTAAAGCTAATTTGTCTGGCGTTAAATTGAAGGAGGCAAATCTCCGAGGAGCGAAACTCAATTTAGCCAAAATTTATGGTGCTGATTTTACTGGAGCTTGCTATGATGACAGTACCCGTTTTTCTAAAGGATTCGACCCCGAAAGCAGAAATATGCAGAAATTTTAACAGTTAACAGTTATCAGTTATCAGTTATCAGTTACCAGTTACCAGTCAAGAGAGATAATTGGTGAGACTATTCATCGTCCTTACTGTTCACTGTTCACTGTTCACTGTTCACTGTTCCTCTACTTCGGGAAGGGGAAAAATTTCGCCAGCCAAATAAGAGTGAAAGTGTTTTTGGAAGTACAACCAAGAGGTCATATCTTTACCATCTAAAAAAGTTTTTGGCGCTTGCTTGTACAGAGGGACACGGGTATTAATTTCATTTTGAAGCAACTGGGGTAATTCTGTCAAACCATTTACTTTACTTCCTGAAGCACTGTAAATCAGATAACCAGACTTATTGCCCATTTTCATCCAGGGTAACCATTGACCAACTCTATCCCAACTGAGTCTAAGTTGAGACACTGAAGCTAGTTCTAAGTTAAATAAATCTACTGTTGGTACAGCTAATTTAAATAGTTCCGTGGCTTGATAAATTGGATATGGGCTGTATTCAGCAAACTGGGGATCTTCTGCTAAGACATTAGGATATGTGGGAAAAATATCAAAAACAAAAGTTGTCGTATTTTCTTCGACTTGTGCGGGAAATTTGCCTTGAAACTGCCCCTGTACGGGATTATTAGCAACGTGAATCACAGGTAATGTTTCACCTGTCCAGGGGTTTTTCCAGTACCTTAAAATCTCATTGGTTTCTGGGTTGAGATAGTAAGTCAGTTCCCTAGAAGTAAAATTCCAGCTATCTTCTGCTGTGGGAATGCATCTACTCACGCTGACTCCCGACATTTTAAACAGCAGTTTTCGTTTCTCACCAGGGATAAAACTGTAAATTTTACCTGTCCAAGTCAGGAATGTAGATTTGTTGGGGTCAAGAGAAGAACGAGTCTTTACCCATTGCTGGGCATCTAATTCTTGAACTTGAGCAACCATATAATGTCTCCTTTTGAACTGAATTAGCGAAAGTGTTGTCTAAAATAGTTCAAAAATAGGACATTGGACATTGGGCATTGGGAATAAATTATCTCATTCCCCTGAGCATATTGGGTGACTAAACAAACTCTGATAACTGTCTATCAAGCCGACGAAATAAAAATATCCACAGTGGTAGGGAACTATTAATGGCAATCAGTCGGACTAAATGACCTGTTGTGACAATTTCCACATTATGATCTAATGCCAATGATAGTAAAATCATTTCTGGCGCTCCTCCTGGTGCTGTAACTAACAGACAAGTTAACCAGTCCCAAGAGGTTAACTGCATGGCCAGCATAGCAGCGATCGCACCCGCTATCAGAGTCATAGCGACAGAGATGAAAGCATAAGCTATAGCCTTTTTGCCAATATTGGGTTTATCTCCCCAATACTCCCCAATGGTAATTCCTAGGAGCAGTTGACCTAATAATTTGATAAACACTGGTGGAATAAAATCTGCATCACTAAAAATAGGTAGCAAATGTAGCAAAGAATCAAACTCTAGACCAACGACTAATGCACCAAAAAATTCCGCAGCTGGCATTTTAAATAATCCAGCCAGGAAAACTACTAATGTGGTAATTACTAGTGCTAAAAAGAGTAATTCTAGTTGAGATAGATCAAAACTCCGTAATCCATCTGTAATACTTAACGGTTGTAAGTTGAGAACATGATCAACTGATGTCCGAGCAATTAACGGAATTAGTAATATTACGGAAGTAACGCGAATTGCCTGAACTAAAGCTACAAGAGTAACATTTCTGTTGTAATCAGCAGCAATAGATGCCATGACTCCCACACCACCTGGAACTGTTGCCAGCATTGATGTTAATAAATTAGTTTTACTCAAGCGGGAGTAAAAGTAGCCAATGCAGCTACCACACAACAGTAAAAATACAGTCAGCAAAATAAATATATGAACATTAGAAGCTAAACTGATCAAATTGCTATTACTACTTGATGCACCAACATTCAAGCCGACAAGTGCCATTCCCACCTTTCTCGCATTGCGATTAGGTTGAGGATGGTGTTTGTATAAAATCCGACAAAATTGTAAAACTATGACTCCAGAACCAATACCGCCAAATATCCAAGCAATTCCGCCTAAGTGGAAATGGAACAAAACGAAACCAAAAGGTATGGCCAGCAGCAGTTCTAGGCTAAGGATGATGAGTTTCAAATATAAATTTTGTTGACTAACAGTTTGTGATTTATGAGTGGGTAACTCTGGTGTGGAAGTAACATGGAGGTTTTGATTCATCGACAAGGGCTATTTAAATTAATTCAATATGCACTCAAACTAACGTAATTGCCTAGAACGCACATCTGCTAAATTCCAGTTATACAGGCAATAAAAGCCGAAAAAAATTTGCTAAAGTTTCACGACTTGCCCGAACCGTGGGAAATTACCGAAAAATTTTAGATTTTGGATTTTAGATTTTGGATGGGGAATTTTCGCTACAAGCCCCTGTTGCCGGTTCTTGCACCCCCTAACTGTGGCACAATAAGGAATGGTAATAAGAAAAATATTGTTAAGGTAATTTAGTGACTCCAACTGCTCAATCCACGGCAAGTGCGCGTCGCGTGGTATTCCCATTTACGGCAATTGTGGGCCAGGAAGAAATGAAACTGGCGCTGCTGTTGAACGTGATTGATCCCAAAATCGGTGGTGTAATGATTATGGGCGATCGCGGTACCGGCAAATCCACGACTATCCGGGCGCTGGCTGATTTGCTGCCAGAAATCCCCGTGGTTGCCAATGACCCCTTCAATAGTGACCCCAACGACCCCGACGTGATGAGTGATGAAGTTCGCCAAATGGTAGAACAAGGGACGGAAATTCCCGTAGATCACAAAAAAGTTCAAATGGTAGACTTGCCATTGGGGGCTACAGAAGACCGAGTTTGTGGCACTATCGACATTGAAAAAGCTTTGTCTGAAGGTGTGAAAGCTTTTGAGCCGGGACTGCTGGCTAAAGCTAACCGTGGCATTCTTTATGTAGATGAAGTCAATTTGCTAGACGACCACCTAGTAGACGTGTTACTGGACTCCGCAGCTAGTGGTTGGAATACTGTAGAACGCGAAGGTATTTCTATTCGCCACCCAGCGCGTTTTGTGCTTGTGGGTTCTGGTAACCCTGAAGAAGGTGAACTGCGTCCCCAACTGTTAGATCGCTTTGGGATGCACGCCGAAATCCACACTGTCAAAGAACCGGCTTTGCGGGTGCAAATTGTGGAACAAAGGGCGGAATTTGACCAAAATCCTCCCGTGTTTCTGGAAAAATGCCAATCTGAACAAGAAGCATTGCAACAAAAAATTGTGAATGCTCAGAATTTGTTACCATCTGTGACACTTGACTACGACCAACGGGTAAAAATTTCAGAAATTTGTTCAGAATTAGATGTAGATGGTTTGCGTGGTGATATTGTTACCAACCGCGCCGCCAAAGCATTAACTGCATTTGAAGGTCGGACTGAAGTCACCGTTGATGATATCAAACGTGTGATTACTTTATGTCTGCGTCACAGACTGCGGAAA
Source organism: Nostocaceae cyanobacterium CSSed10_463m (assembly GCA_003556955.1). Next base: position 634 of record PWQB01000001.1, on the reverse strand, counting down.
GACCCTTTAGAGTCAATTGATACTGGTTACAAAGTACAAAAAGCTTTTGCACGGGTTTTTGGTGTAGAACTACCAGAAGATGATGCTGCACAAAAAAATGGTGTAGGTCAAAAAATAGGGGCGAGAAATTAACTCTTGTAGAGACGCGATGAATCGCGTCTCTGATTCTGATTCATCGCGTCTTTGATTCATCGTCTTTGATTCATCACGTCTCCACCCAGCATTAAATTATGAGATTGTGGAATTCTTGGTTAAACAACTTTATTTTAGCTAGTCAATACAACCCACCCCGGTTTGTAGAGTTATTGATGCTCATGGTAGCGATCGCTATGTTAATCATAGCGACAATATTACCAGATATACCTTATTTAGTCTTGGGTTTGAGCCTAGTTGTGGGAGCATCTATTTCTATATTAGTACGGGAAGCGATCGCACCCTCACCCCAAGTAAGATTAACCCAATTCACCGCATTATTATTGCTTTTGATTAGTATCTACGGCTTTGCTGATTTACTATAAACTGTGGTTCTTCGGTTACTTTTATGGAGACTAGGGACTGGGGAGGGGTCATTAGTCATTAGTCTTTGGTCATTGGGAAGTTACCGTCTTCTCCCCCCTGCTCCCTGCTCCCTGCT
>PWQB01000620.1 GCA_003556955.1 Nostocaceae cyanobacterium CSSed10_463m | reverse complement strand
TGAAAAATTTCTTTTCCCAGTCCAATGTTAACAATCAATTTTCCAACAGCGCTATTTTCCCACCCTCGATAATTTACGCGCGTTGCTATTTCCTACACAGTGGTGCTAATGCTTGTTTAGCTTACTCTTGATGAGCGAAAACTTCCCCAAAGAGTCGATATGCTCAATATAATTGTATGGACTGTCTTAAATCTCAAATCGTTCCACCCGCAGCTGTTTAAATAGTTGCTAAAATTTATACAAATTTTATACAAATTTTATACAAATTTTATACAAATTTTATACAAATTTTATACAAAACAAAATTTCGTCAGTTGCTTAAACAGAAAATACTCCACTGGCTTTTTTTGGTTTTCCAGGATTTTTCTGCGTTTTGTAGCTAAATTTAAATCGGGATGACAGGATTTGAACCTGCGACATCCTGCTCCCAAAGCAGGCGCGCTACCAAGCTGCGCTACATCCCGGACAGAATAATCCTTGTCTTGCTAGTTGGGTTTAAAATTTACCGAACAGCGACAAAAATTAAATCATAGTTTCAATAGTAAAACCTTGGGAATTCTTTCCCACAAGTGATTTACCACCACTGCAATTGTATTATAGCAGGTTTAACATATATTGGCTAACCAATTTTTTGTTTTGTCTAAATCGAAGTAATGGCTCGATAATCAGCTAATATGCTCCAAAAATCCAGACATATTGATTATATAACCATTATAGCTGATTTTTTGTAGCAATATGCTGATTAAAATTAGTGCGGATACCAGAACATACCTTTAATGCCTTCTGGATCTGACATGAAACCCATCCCCCGGTAAAAATCTAGAACATGAGGATCGGCAAAGAGAGTAACATTGCTAATCTCTTCACTTCTAAGTTTTTTGAGTACGTATTTCATCAGCGCTTTACCCAATCCTTTCCCTTGAAAGTCTGGGTGAACTACCACATCCCAAATAGTGGCATTAAACGCATGATCTGAGGTAGCACGGGCGAAGCCAATGAGCCGTTTTTGGTTTCCTCGTACTTGCCACATAGAGGCTACAAGAAAACTATGCTCAATAGCTTTTTTTACTTTTCTTAAGGGACGACGCGACCAGCCAACTGCATCACAAAGTTCTTCTAGTTCATACAGGTCAATATCTCGCTCTGTACTAAAAACGATACGAGCCTCTTTCTGAGCAGCTTCGCTAGCGCCATTGGGGCTAGATTCGCCCGCAAAAGAGCCTGTACGTTCTTCAAAGGACGTTGTTTTACTTGTCGCTAGAGAGTCAGGACTATTAAACCAAGTTTTCCAAAAACCCATGCCAACGTGGTTCGGGTAGTATAACTGAATTGGTTTCCACTTTCAAAGGAGTGTTGATTCACGTTTGACAAAGCTGAAACCTTAAATACCCTTCTGGCTGAAATTTCTTTAGCTGTTTACGGGATTTTCAATGGTAACGGCTTTTATGGCGTGTTTCACACCAATCATTTTCAAGTTTAGCATTTTGTTGGGAGCCTAGAATAAATTTCCCAAAAAGTGGCTAAGATTACTTAAATTATATGGGATTGGGAATTAGGGATGGGAGATTAGGCAATAATGACTCGCCAACCCTTATCTTTAAAGATGTGGGAAAAAAATGTGTGTCGCGCGCTACGCGTCTCCATACCGAAAATAATTATCTCATTCCCAGAATTTAATTAATTTTTTGGGGTTTCCTAGCCCCCGCTTCCCTGTGATGAAAGCAAGCGATTCCTACACCCAACGATGGCTTCTGGTTTAAAATCTTCGACACTGGAACTTCTAAAGCGCTTTAACCGAGCCTTTCCCCAGTTTTATGAACAATTTGTGAGTAGTGAAATTCAACTGCAAAATTTGCGGCTAGCCTACCGTCTTTATAAAACAAGGCGTGCCGTGATTGAATTAAAGTCGGAAGGTAGCAAAAGCGCCTTGCATTTTGCTTACCGCAACCAGTCATTTCTACTCAGTGACATTTTTGGCGTTCTAGCAGCTTATGGGCTAACCATTCATGGTTTAAGTCTATATGGTCAAATCCGACCACCGATGTTGGTTTTTATCAAACTTCTGGTATCCCGTGGTAGTAAAGCTTTGACGGAGAAAACAGCAGAAAATGTTTGCCGTGCCATTCGTGAGGCTTTAGGTGGGCGGTTTGAGGTAGAAGAAATGCTGGCGGTAGAATTTAATCTAGATAGTGGACTAGAACAAGTACAGACTGAGTTTTATGTTGATCCAGTATTTCATCTGCCAGCCTTGGTAATTGAAGCGGACAATCAACCAGGATTATTTTACAAAGTCATGCACACCATTTGGCAGGAAGACTTATTAGTGGTTAATGCCAATTTACTGGTTTGGCGCGGACGCACCCGGTTAATTCTTTACTTATTGGGGCCAAATGAAAGCTTGATTCCTGAATATTTGGGACACAAAATTGCGGAAGGGGTGAGGTTGAGGTTGTTGAATAGGTAAACATACAATCAATTGGTTATGGCAACGAGTCCCTTGGGATGCAATACCTTTCGGTTAAGGGATGTAGAGACGTTCCATGGAACGTCTCTACAAGGGTTTTCGGCTCACGAATTTGCTTAACCGAACAGTATTGCCTTGGGATGGCAAAGCCCCTGTGATAATTTTTGTTTTCAAAACCCAGTCTATTGTGCTGAGTTGACTCTATTCCGTATTTAGTCGCACCCGTTCTTGAAGGTACGATATTAATATGGCAACTATTGAAATATTGGGCGTTCCACACGCATACGAGCTAACGGCTCCTACTTCCTGTCCCCATGCTTTAGTGTTTATCCACGGTTGGCTAAATAGCCGTGGGTATTGGCAACCTGTAATTTCGCGCCTATCAGTTGATTTGCAGTGTCTGTCTTATGATTTGCGAGGTTTTGGTGAGTCGAAATCCCAGCCAGCAGCAGATTTTATTCAGGCAGAAACTAATGTCCGCCTGAGTTCTCACACCATTGATGAGTTTAATTTATCTTTTGATTCTATTTATACACCGGCTGTTTATGCTCAGGATTTAGCCGCCCTTTTAGAACAGATGAATATTACTAGTGCTTGGCTAATTGGTCATTCCTTGGGAGGCACAATTGCACTTTGGGCATCTGCTCAAATGCCCGAATGCGTTAAAGGAGTTATCTGTATCAACTCAGGTGGTGGGATTTATCTCAAAGAAGCCTTTGAGCAGTTTCGTTCAGCCGGAAAGAAATTTCTGCAAGTCCGTCCGCGCTGGCTATCTCACATCCCTTTGATTGATTTATTATTTACCAGAGCCAGTGTAGCTCGTCCATTGGATCGTCATTGGGCCCGTCAGCGAGTAATTGATTTTGTGAAGGCTGATCCTGAAGCTGCACTAGGAGCATTATTAGACTCTACCACTGAGGAAGAAATTAACCGTTTACCTCAGCTAGTTTCTCAATTGTCGCAGCCAGTTTATTTTTTAGCTGGGACTGATGATAAGGTGATGGAACCCAAGTATGTTCGCCATTTAGCTAGTTTTCATCGACTTTTTCAATATAGTGGTGACAATGTAATTGAAATTCCTAATTGTGGTCACTTGGCAATGTTAGAACAACCAGATGCTGTGGCTGCTTACATCAGGTCAAAAGTGTTGAGTGTTGAGAGTGCTGAGTGCTGAGTGAAGAGAGTGCTGAGTGCTGAGTGCTGAGTGTTGAGAGTGCTGAGTGCTGAGTGCTGAGTGCTGAGTGTTGAGAGTGCTGAGTCCTGAGTGTTGAGTTAAGAAAGTGATGAGTGCTGAGTGTTGAGTGTTGAGTGTGTAGGGGCGGGTTTAAGCAGTCAATTTGTGGTTCGTCAAAATTCTTAGTAAACCCGCCCGCACAAGAGTTTTGAGTGGAAGTGCTTAAAAACTGGGATGGTGTGTTGCGCTACACGACAACACACCCTACAAAAAATTAGGCTTTTGCCTGTAATTACGAATTACGAATTACGAATTACGAATTAATACAACTTCATCACTTGGCTCAGTGGCAGTCTAGACTCAACTCCTAAAGTCAAGGGTGATGTATGACCAAGTTTTAGGTGATGAGAGGCAGCGCAAGCTATCATGGCGGCGTTATCGGTACAGTATTTGAGGGGTGGGAATAGGACGCGCAGGTTATGCTCACTTGCTGCTGTCTGTAAGATTTTTCTGAGGCTGCTGTTAGCTGCTACTCCTCCACCGATGGCAATGGTGTTGAGATTATAATCCAAGGCGCAGGCGATCGCTCTTTTGGTCAGCGATCGCGCCACAGTTTCCTGAAAGCTAGCGGCTAAATCATTGACTGGCACTGGTTTTTCATCTTTCTCTAATTGCTGCACTAACCGCAGTACTGCCGTCTTTAATCCACTAAAACTGCTGTCATAGCGATGATATCCCCCATTCGGTAGAGAAACTTTCCCTTCTGGCAAAGTAAAGGCGCGGGGATTACCTGTTTGTGCTAGTTGATCAATCACAGGGCCACCGGGATACCCCAGTTTTAACAATCGCGCCACTTTATCAAAGGCTTCACCAGCAGCATCATCACGAGTTTCACCCAGGGTTTCGTACATACCACAATCTTTGACATAAATCAAGCTTGTATGTCCACCAG
>PWQB01000441.1 GCA_003556955.1 Nostocaceae cyanobacterium CSSed10_463m | reverse complement strand
CTATGAGTGGATATACTTCCGCACAATAATGTTCAATCCCCCCTTGCTTGGGAGGCAGACCTTTTGCACCTATAACAGCTATTTTCATGATTTCTACGGGCAGGGATAAATTGTTAAGCAATAGAACCAATAAAACTATGTCAGCAAGTACAGAAAATAACTATTCTTTTGCTAGGATGACCGTTTTGTGATATTGAGCGGGTATATTACCGCAAAGTCAAGTCCAATTTTCTCTAAGATTTTATTTTTTGAATCAACTAAGTTTATTCACGTTGTTAGATACACCTGTTGCGCCTCCCTAAATACTGAAAACCCTGAGCTAAGAGATGTCCAAGAAATAAGTTATCCATATTGTGGGCATCTTGCCCGCCCTGACTACGGGACGGATGGGGATACCCATCCCACCAGAAAATTTGGAGTGTTTTTTTATTTGTCAGTTCCTAATCACAATTTCAGCCTTTTTTTATGTTTCGATAGAGTCAAGAATCCTTTCTGTAGCAATTTACAGGCGTAATACAAACTCTCGTCAGTTTTAAGTTAACATTTGGTTAAGTTAATAATAAGGATACTATACCAGAGTTTTTACGTAAACGACAGGAGTTATTAAATAAATTTCACACTATCTTCTTATGAATATGAAGCTTCTATAAAGCAGGATGAAGCTATGTGATTTTATACCTATAGTAACCATCCCACAAAAGGCTATTTTCCCAGAAGTATAAAACTCAAGCCATAAGATGAATTAGTTTGTGTCTTGCTCGCAGAATGTTTTGGCATTGATTGACTTTATAGATAAATTATGTTTTACATAAATTAAATAACGAAAAATGAGAAGATTTAGCAAAGTCGAAAACAATCTAGCAAGTATTATCTCCTGTAATAGTTTTGTCTAAAATAATTAACCCTAAGTTAGTTTAATCTTTATAGGGCAAGGCTTTGAGATTATGAAACTAATAACTTTTATGGATAATTAAAAGGTATTTATATTTGATTTATTTATTTAAAAGACTTAATAGATAACTGATTAGCCTCATTATAGCTAAGGAACAATTGAGAATAATTAGCATTAGTTAATATTGATGATATTAAAAGCAAAAATAATTTATGGTTAAGAAAAGGTAGTATTCTAAATACTAGAAGTATATTATCAAAATAGGACTTTATTGTGAATAGCATAGATACTTGAGAATACATATTCAAGGATGCTTGCAAAGCATAGCTTGATACTAATCTAGGCGATGATTGATTGCAGGTATACAGGTAATACGCAGCGCCAAGGGCATTTCATGGGCGAAGTTGTAGACGTGCCGGAGGCTTGTTCGCGTAGCGTCTACCACAGGAGGAATCCAAGTAAAGTTCTCATTACAAACCTTTAATTATTCACGCCATCCTACTTGGTAGCAAATGATTTTTACATAATTCAGGAACGGATGAGATTATGTCAGCACTCCAGGTTATTCAAAAACTTAACTACCTCCTTGAGCAAAAAAGTATTCGTTACTGCCACTGGAAAGGTAATGCAAATGTTGGTGCATCTGTAGAGGGTAGAACAAGTCTCGACATTTTAGTAGATGAGAACGAAAAAGTACATCTCCAGCAGATATTAAGTGCAGTGGGTTTCAAGTATTTTGCCGCAATTCCCGGCCGCAGGTATGTTGATATCGATGATTATTTAGCTGTTGATGCAGAAACAGGAATCTTAGTGTATCTTCATCTTTACTATCGGCTAGAACTACAGGAAGAACTCTGGCAAAGTTATCGCCTTCCTTGGGAAGAACTTTTATTATCTAGTCGGAGTTATAGCGATGAACATCACATTTACGTTGCTGAACCGCACATGGCAACAATTATACTGGTTGTGCGTGCAGCAGTGAAGGTCAGAACTCGCGATCGCCTGAATAATTTGGTTGTTAAAGATGATTCATTTGGCAACTTGCTTCGGGAATTGTCCTGGCTGAAAGCAAGAATCGCTACCAACAAAATTCAGCAACTGAGTCAGAAACTTCTGGGAAACAAGGCTACCCAGTTGGTTTTAGATGTGATTGAAAATGAGTCAAATCTGAAGTTGTTGTTAAAACCCGGCAATGAAATTCAATTAGCTTTAAAAAAATTCCAATATAATCAGGCATCAGTTTTCCATTTGGTCAGGAAAGGAAACTTCAAAGACCTGTTATATCTGAGCTTTAAAAATTTTGTGCAAGCTCCAGTTACTATTTATAGAAGACCTGTAAATCATGGCAGAATTATTACTTTTTTAGGGGCAGATGGCTCTGGTAAATCGACTGTTACTGCCGAAATCACCAAATATTTCTCTGCTCAAATTGATGTGCTTCCCGTTTATCTAGGTAGTTGGGATGGACCAGCTTCCTGGTTTAGACTACCGTTAATTTGGGCGAGTCAAGCTGCTAAGATATTGCGAGCAAAGCGATCGCATCATCAGCCCCATAAGAGAGCAAAATTACTTACCGAGGCCGGAACTTCCCCGCCTAAATCTCAACTATCAAAGTTGGGTAAAATCTTATGGGCAACTACCTTGGTTTACGAAAAACAGAATAAACTACAGCAGTCTCAAAAAGCCAGAGCAAGAGGCAAGATAGTGATTTGTGACCGCTATCCCCAAAACCAGATTCTGGGCTTCAATGATGGCCCCTTACTCAGTAACAGTCAAGGGCATAACTCCTCATATCCTCGCTTTCTACAAGCATGGGAGTTGCAACGCTACCAATACATGGTCAACACCATACACCCCGATTTAGTCATCAAGTTAAACATAACTCCAGAGGTAGCAGTAGCTCGTAAACCAGAGGAACAGATTGAGATTGTCAGACAAAAAGTTGCTGCTGTTAAGTCGATGACGTTCCCCCCTCAGACCATAGTGGTGAACATCGATGCTACTCAAACACTAGATGAAGTTTTATTACAGGTAAAACAAGCTATATGGAAACACCTTTAAATCAGATGAATTTCACTAAAACTACAAGTTCACACCCATTAGTCTTGGAGTTTGTCGGACTACCCGGTGCTGGTAAGACGACTGTATTCCATGAAGTAGTTGCATTGTTAAGAGAGCAAGGTGTTACCGTCGCTGCTAGAGACGAGATATTACAGCAGTGGCAGCGTCAACCGCTTTGGCAACGTCTATGGAAACTGATTCCACAGACACAAAATCAATGGAAAATTTTACTTCATTCCCTGATTCTGGCATCTCACGTCAAACCCAGTAATTGGTCAAGTTTCGCCAAAGCGATCAAGATTTTTGCTAATGTGAAAAGAATTGATGCGATCGCTCGTCATCAAGATTACCAATTAATCTTACTTGATCAGGGCTTATTGCAAGAAACTTGGTCAGTAGGAATCACAGGCACTCTGCCGTCTGTAAACGTTTTAAAACAAGAATTAGCACTGCTTTTGCACCAAAGGCCAATTGCTATTGTTTACTTTCAAATAGATGTAGAAACTGCCATTGAGCGAATTCAACATCGTCCTACAGCAGAAAGCCGTTTGGATCAGATGGATGCCAAAGCCGCGCATCAATTGCTGTCTAAATACATTGACTATCTGCAAGAGATTATTAACTGTGTTCAAACATTTAACATTCCCATTTTGGAAATTGATAGTTTACTGCCCATAGATCAAAAAGCGAAAAATATTTTATTTTGGATTGTTTCTGATAAATAAATCAAGTCCAGCCAATTATTTTATCTGCCAATGTTTTTAACTATGATGAAAGAGGATGCCATTGTGCCTTACCGTTCCTTCCTTAACTGTGATTTTGCCACCATCGGCGGAGTGAAACACGTAGGTTGAAGGATTGGTTGACTTGAAGGTGCATTGATTCAACGTGACATCAGCTTCTTTACCAGCGTAGACTTGCGATTGACAACCTGTACCACCTCGACAATAGGGTTCCTCACTCATGCAGTCCTGAACATTGATCTTTGACCAAAATCGGAAGTTTCTTTTGTTGTCTGCGGCTTTTGCACGCACTAACACAGAGTTCTGTGCCTTAATGTCATATCCGCCATCAGTGTTTCCAGAGGCACTAGTATCTTCAAAGCGGATATGAGAAACGTTCTTTTCTGCCACAAAACCATCTCCATTCCAGTAATCTTCTGCCGTGAGAGTCTGTTGGCAGTTATTCATCACTGTTCTACGCACATTCACGTGATGCACATCTCCACGCAGATGGATACCCATACAAAAATTATCACCGTCTTGTCGCTGGGAATCTCCGAAGACATCTTCAATCAAAATATCATGTGCATCGGCTTGATTATTATCCTCTGGTTTACCGAAACGTATGGCTCCTTTTGAGTAGCCCTGAATTTCTGCATTTCTCACAATTACATTGGCGACATCCCACGTTGCATTGGCTTCTGCCGATTTAGGGCGATGCTCAATGAATCTTTGAACGTTGGTGGCCTTGATTTTTTCGATCATTACCTCACCTTTAGTACCAGCAAACACAAAGCAACCATTACCCTGGTTCAGGCAATGAATGTTACGGAAAGTTAGGTAACTAGCGCCAGGCAGGAGATGGAAGAGACTGCTGCCTGTATTTC
>PWQB01000821.1 GCA_003556955.1 Nostocaceae cyanobacterium CSSed10_463m | reverse complement strand
CTTGATCTAACTTGGTTTTTACTCAGCACTCAGCACTCAGCACTCAGCACTCAGCACTTTGCTATAACTGATAACTGATAACTGATAACTGATAACTGATAACTGTTACTGGCGACGGCGTGGTGGTCTTTCTGGTTGTTTTTTACGCAAACGGCGACTGACTTCATTAAAGAAATCTCTTCGGAGATAGGGATAGTCATTCACCCACAAGTCTTGACTGGGAATGTATACATCACTGAATTCTTCAATGCTGCTTAAGTCAGAACGGTTCGACATGACGATCATTTCGGCAACTTGACCCCGAACAATGACTTTGTAAGAGTTACGTAGTGGTGCTTGCAACTCTACGGTAAATCCTGTATTGTCACCGATTTCTAAGTTAATGCGTTTTTCTCTGTTTTCAACAATTACTAACTCACCTTTGTTGTTAACTGTTTCTTGTTTGCCCATTAATTGGTCTGTAATCCACCAATCTAGAACTCGACCCCGAAAAAAGCCACTGTATTTATAACGGCGGCATTTTACATTGCGTACACTTGCTTGAAATACGGGATACCACAGCCAAAAGAAAGCACCCATGACTCCAATTAAAAATGTAATGGGGCCAAATTCTAGCCTCAGCAGGACTTCCGCCAGCAGAATTATCGCTATAGCTATGACAGAAATTAACAGTCGCTGCAAAAAATTTGAGAATTTCCCCGCGTAGTACTTGTACTGCGCGCCAGTAGCAATGAAGGGGATGAGTTGTTCAAATTTCTTCCGAGTCAGTGGAACTAACATAAGTGTTGAGTTTGCCAGTTAAAGTATTTTTTCTAATCCATACACTAACGACTTTAGCTGCGAGACTTTGCGAATTGCTAGCAGGACTCCTGGCATATAACAGGAGCGATCGCTTGTATCATGTCTTAATGTATAAATTTGACCGGGTGCGCCAAATATCACTTCTTGATGGGCTATGAGTCCCGGCAGGCGGATACTATGAATTCTAATCCCTTCTTCTGCTAAACTACCTCTGGCTCCTGGGATTTTTTCCGTTTCTTCGACAATGGCAGTGTTAAAAGGTTTACCAAGTTCTCCTAGTAATTGTGCGGTTTGAATTGCCGTCCCACTGGGCGCATCCGCTTTTTGGTTGTGGTGGAGTTCAATAATTTCTACATGGTCGAAATATTGGGAAGCTGTGACTGCGGCTTGTTGTAACAGTACCATCCCAATGGAAAAGTTGGGAATAATTAAGCAACCTGTACTAGCTTTTTCGGCAAAGTCGGCTAAGTCTTGCAGTTGTTTTGGACTTAAACCTGTAGTTCCCACTACTGGACGAATCCCATAGGCGATCGCACTCCGCACATTATCATAAACTCCATCAGGGTGGGTAAAGTCTACCATTACCCCTGGAGGAGAGTTTCTATCGCCAGCTACATAACCCAGCATGGCTTCAAATTGGTTGGTAATTGGCACTTCTAAAGGTTCGCTTAAACCTGCCAATTCTCCAGCATCTTGGTCTTGATGTTCTGGACTGGTGTCAATTGCAGCCACTAAGTTTAAATCTGGTGCTTGGGCTACGGCTTTAATTACTTCACGACCCATTTTGCCGGCTGCACCGTTTACAATAACTGGGATAAGAGCTTGATTTGTCATAGTTTGGTAATTCGTAATTCGTAGTTTCGGGTGCGCGTAATATTACTCGAACACTGGCGACCAAATTTCGGCAATGTTCACTTCCCAACCGGGGAGTAAGTCGGGTAAGGTCAGCACATCATTATTTTGTAATACTATTTTCTCATTAGAATGGTAAACTTCCATAGTTCTGCTTCTAGGGTCAATTAAAATGCCAATTTGAGTCCCCAGACTGATAAATTCTTGGATTTTCTCTAAGTCTTCGACGGTGAGAGACATAAGACCTCCTGAAATACCTAAATCTATCTTGGCATTTCTGGTGGCTCAATTTTAGTTTTTAGATTGATTCATAGTTACAAATGCTATGAAAATGATTATCATTTAATTATGAGTATACCGATGATTACTGTTGTTGCTGGCCCTGCTGGCTGTGGTAAAACCACCTGGATTTGCCAACAGCTACGTAATACTGCTTCTGCGGAAAATGTAATTTATTTTAGTCCTGGAACTGGTAATGTCCCCATTGACCAGATTCGCCTGAGTGCGGAGTTTCCAGAGGCGAAAGTTTTTAGTGATGGCCAAGAAGTAGAATTTCTCAACCAGCTAGCAGGGGCGGAGAATATTTATATAGAACTAGGATTTTACTTGGAATTAGGATCAATTGAGCAAATTGTGGGAAATGTCCCATATCAATCTGTTGCAGTTTTACCGTCACAGCTGAAAGATTCGGAATATCACACCTGGGCTGAGAAAATTGTCAAAGGGCTGGATATTGAAACCAGTATTACCCAAAATCAGATTTGGCGATCGCCTACCAATGGTCAAGTTATCGATGAAGATAGTTTAAATGAGTTTTGGTATGAACTATCTCACGGTGCTTATGGTCAAGTCAGCCGTGCTAAGGGAATTTTTGATGTTGCTGATGGTAGGGCATTATACGCCGATTTTGTCGCAGGTGTAGCGACAACAGATTTTTTGGAATTAGACTTACCACGCCACTTAGAAGGAAGACCGCAGCGTTTCAGTGGTTTAGAAGTCTGGGGAGAAAATTTGGATGAGTCGGCCATTAGACAAACATTACAAGATTGCTATTTGTCAGATGCGGCGATCGCCCAATACCAAGAACAAGTAAAACAAATCCTAATAGAGGAGACTATACAGTGAAAATAGCCGTCATGTCATGTATTCATGGCAATTATGCAGCATTAGATGCCGTCTTATTAGATATCGACCAGCAAAAAGCTGATAAAATCTTTTGTCTGGGCGACTTAGTGGGATATGGTCCTCATCCCAACGCAGTAGTTACACAAATTCGGGCTTTAGATATTCCCACCTGTATGGGTTGTTGGGATGAAGATATAGTAGAAGGCTTGAATGCGTGTGATTGTAGTTATCCGTCCTTATTAGCTGAGAAACGGGGAAAAATTGCTCACGAGTGGACAAACAACGAAATACATCCAGAACACCGAGAATTTTTCGCCCAACTACCCCACAGTTTACGAGAAGAAAATTTAGCCTTCGTTCATGGTAGCCCTCACAGTAACCACGAGTATTTATTACCAGAACTTGATGCCTTTGCCGCTTTGGAACGCGTACTTTCCACAGATGCAGACGTGCTTTTTTGTGGACATACCCACGTGCCTTATGTGCGTAATTTAGACGGAGGTAGTTTAAAAATTCGTGTCCAAGGGCAAGAAAAAGCAGCAGCCGAAAAGAGCTTTAATGCTTCCCTAAAGAGGATTGTGAATGTTGGTTCTGTAGGCGAACCCCGACATGGGAGACCAAATGCCACTTATGTAATTTACGATACAGAAGACCAGAAAGTAAATTTACGAGAAGTACCTTACGACTATCAAAAAACCTGTGCCGCCATCATTGAAAAAGGTTTACCAAAAATATTTGCATGGCGTTTAGCCCAGGGTTTGGAATTTGCTGAAAGGGCTGATGACCCTACCCATGTTTGTACTCGGTAATGACGAATAAAGGGAAAGATTGTTATTTCCCAATGACCAATGACCAATGACCAATGACCAATGACTAAGAAATGAATAAGTGGGCAATCTTAAGCGGAATTGAAGGTAATTTGACGGCTTATGAAGCTGTAATGGCGGATATTAAGCGTCAAAATAATGTCGAAGCGTTGTATATTTTGGGCGATTTAGTAGGACCCCGGCGCGAAACAGAACAATTAGTCAAACGAGTGCTAAACCCCCGACGGGGAGAACTAGAACCACTGATTTGTAAAGGTTGGTGGGAAGAACAGTGTTTTATTCTCCACGGACTGGGGGGAACTGGTGAACCTACAGAATTGATGGAAAAATATGGGGGAGAAACAGTTAAATTGTTGTGGGAATGCGTCTCTCGCCCAATGGCGCAATGGTTAATGACCCTAGACTTTGGTTTTTTTGAACTAGATTCCTTGTTAATTCACGGGACAACGGTAGGAATTGACGAGGAACTCACCCCAGACACACCCCCAATTCAAATGCTAGACCGTTTATCAAGAATGCAAGCCAATAATTTATTTTGTGGTCGTTCTGGCTTGGCTTTTCAATATCAACTCCAAGCAGGGTCAATTACTACGGGAGTCACAACCCTAGATAGTCCAGCATCTCCCCAAACTGTAGAAATTTCGGCGCGTCAGGTTATCGGGGTGGGTAATGTCGGCAGAAAGCCAGGGGAAGCAGTTTATACTCTCTATTATCCAGGGACAAATCATGTAGAGTTTAAAACTGTCCGTTATGGTGTGAGTAAAGGTTTTCAGTCCCAGTCAGATGTCACACCTAAAATAGCTACTAGCTAAGACTTAAAGGTTTGTAGTGAGGACTTTAGTCCTCTCCCTCTTCTAGTTCAAAGAGTCAGTAACTCAACCCTAAAGGGATTGAGCTTGTAAGAGAAATCAAGCAAGCTGTGCTGACCAGACCACCCTGAGCGTAGTCGTAGGGTAGCCGTTATTTGAGTCACGACACCCTGTGGAT
>PWQB01000045.1 GCA_003556955.1 Nostocaceae cyanobacterium CSSed10_463m | reverse complement strand
ATCTGCGGTTGCAGCATGATGATTCAGTTCAGTTTTCGCTGGGTCAATTATTTGACTTTGCATGAATCTTTAAAAATGTATTGTAATTGGGAATGGTATCAGAGATTAGGTAACAGGGATTGGGTAGTAAGGGCGGGTTCAGTAATATCCTCGTTGATCTTGAATGATATTTGTAAACCCGCCCCTACTAGGGATTGGGAAATCAATTTTGGATTTTAGAGAAAGAAATTTGAGATTACACTCCAATCCAAAATCTAAAATCTAAAATCTAAAATTCTTACTCCCTACTCCCTCTTAAACGCCAGACTCAATAGTTGGGTATGGTTCACCAGGTTCGATATTTAAAACCTCCTGAATATCTACTTTTTTCTCACCTACGCCATAGTCGTAAGGGCCAGTAGCTAATACCGGGAGTTGTTCAAAATTCTCAATGGCTGGTGGTGAAGTAGTCGTCCATTCTAAGGTGAGTCCCCGCCAAGGATTATCACCAGCTTTTTCGCCATACCACCAACTCCAAACAGCATTGATGATAAAGGGTAATGTCGAAATTGCCAGAAGATATGATCCGTAGGTGCAGATTTCATTCAATGAAGTGAATTTGGGGTCATATTGGGCAATACGGCGATTCATCCCCATCAGTCCTAGCTTGTGCATGGGTAAGAAGGTCATATTCAAACCCACAATGGTTAACACAGCATGAACTTTGCCCCAAAATTCGTTCATAATCCTTCCCGTCATTTTCGGGAACCAGTGGTAAATAGCGGCAAAAATTCCTAAGACGCTACCACCAAAAAGCACATAGTGCAGGTGTGCTACTACAAAATATGTATCATGAACGTGAATGTCAAAGGGGACGGCGGCTAACATTACACCACTGACACCGCCAATTACGAAGGTTCCTAAAAAGCCCATAGCAAAGATCATGGGACTATTCAGGCTGATTTTGCCACCCCAGATAGTTGCTAACCAACCAAAAATTTTAATTCCCGTGGGTACAGCAATGATCATGGTAGTGATCATAAAAAACATTCGTAACCAACCGGGGACACCACTGGTAAACATATGGTGCGCCCAAACAATTAGTCCTAAGAAACTGATCGCTAGAGATGAATAGGCGATCGCTTTATAGCCAAAAATCGGCTTACGGGCATGAACTGGCAAAATTTCCGAAATTGCCCCAAAGAAAGGCAAAATCATGATATATACCGCCGGGTGAGAATAAAACCAGAACATATGCTGGTAAACCACCGGATCACCCCCGCCAGTGGGGTTAAAAAATGTTGTTCCTGCTAACAAGTCAAAGCCGAGAAGAATCAGCGCCCCTGCTAAAACTGGTGTAGATAGCAACACTAAAGCCGAAGTTGCCAACATCGACCAGCAAAACAAAGGCATTTGATGAACGCCCATGCTGGGAACACGCATTTTGAGAATTGTAACGAGAAAGTTAATCGCTCCCAAAATCGACGATGTACCCAACAACAGGACACTCATAATCCAAATTCCCTCACCCACTTGACCTGTTACCAAGCTCAAAGGAGGGTAGGAAGTCCAACCAGCATCAGGCGCATCACCCAGGGCTAAACTAGCGATGAGCAAAATCCCGGCTGGGGGGATCATCCAAAAAGCCACAGCATTCAACCGTGGAAATGCCATATCTCTCGCCCCAATCATTAGGGGAATCAGATAGTTAGCAAATCCAGCCCCGGCTGGCACAATCCACAAAAAAATCATAATTGTGGCGTGCAGTGTAAATAGACTGTTATAAATTTCTGGGCTAACAAAATCTACTTCCGGGGTGCGGAGTTCTGTTCGCACCAAGTCAGCCATTACGCCGCCGATGCAGTAAAAAACAAAGGAAGTAACGAGGTATTGAATCCCAATCACCTTGTGATCGGTGCTGAAACCAAAGAAGTCTCGCCAGTGTCTTTCTGCCGCTACTTCTGTTTCAGGCGGGATATTAGCAGTTTTTTCTAACTGAGTTTGTGTCATAGGAATTAGTTATCAGTTAACAGTTAACAGTTAACAGTTATCAGTCTGTTTACTGATGGTAATGAGCAGTGTGAACCTGATTGATTATTTCTGGCTGTATTCCCATGTCCTTGGTGTAAGGAGTGAGAAATTCATCTGGGGATAAATCCGCAGGATTGACAGCAACAGCTTGATTTAAAGTTTCGCTGCTAGCAACTAATTGTTCTTGCATCCAAGCATCATAAGCTTGTTGGCTTTCTACTACCACTTGGGTTTTCATGGCTCCGTGGTAAGGGCCACACAGTTCCGCACAAATTAGGTCGTAAGTACCAGCTAATCTGGGGGTGAACCGAATCTCGCTTTGTCTACCGGGGATAGCATCTTGCTTCAAACGGAACTCTGGAACCCAGAAAGCATGGATGACATCATTGGCGGTCATGTTGATTTCCACTTCTCGACCAACGGGAACGTGCATCTCACCTGTAGTTATGCCTGTATCAGGATAAGTGAAAAGCCACGCATATTGTAAACCAGTTACATTAACTCGTAATTCTGGTGGTAGACCTGCTCTTTCGGGACTACCCCCAATGGTGGGAGCCACACTACCCACCCCAGGCGCATTACGTTTTTGGGGAATTTGATCAGCATTGCGGACTGCTGCGGTTGCTGGATCTTCCATAGCCTCGTCAGACTTTTCTTGATTCAGGTTGGGGGCTGTGCTGGGAGGGGTATCGCTTAAAGTTGCAGCAATGGCAGCCCCTGGCATTGTCATGGATTCTTGAGTAATCGGGGCTTCGTGAACAGAATGGGGATCAAAGCCGCCGATGTCGTTGTAAACCTCAAAGCTATAAACAGAAATACCGAGAACGATAATGGCTGGGATCGCCGTCCAGAGGATTTCTAAAGGTACGTTGCCCTCAATTGGTGGCCCGTCTTCGTTATCACCTGCCCGCCGACGATATTTAATTGCAGAGTAAATCAAAATACCTTCGACAAGCAAGAATATACCTGTGGAAACGATCATCATTGTGTTAAACAGACCATCCACTAGAACGGCTTCGTCTGTGGCGGCTACTGGCAACAGACCGTGATTTTGACCGTACCAAAGGCTGAATAGCGTTAGTACGACACCAATTAGTAACGTCCAGATGGAACTTGGAATCTTCACGGTTTACTTAAATGAATTTACTACGTTATCTCTATGCTACTCACTTACCAGAGGTAGTGCAGGCAATAAAACATAGAGTCTCATGGTTTTAAGATTTTATTAATTTTTCCAGTTAATTTGCTAAATTTGGGTACAAGAGATTTATTAGATACTGCCAAGACTAGAGATAAATCAGTAAAAATCTGTGAAAAAATTTAAGAAAGAATTTAGATTAGCAAAATTAAGGATTAATTATCAATTCCTAACAGCTTAAAAAATACCTAAAGCTCCGGCTAAAACTAGCTGGAGTGATCCAAAGTATAAGTGCAAGCCAATCTTTTTAACTTTGGCTCATACGTTAGGGTGTAAATGGGTCGTTACTAAAAATTGAAAATTTTAAGAGAGTTACCACCAAGAACGGGTGGAAGGTACTGTTCATGAATGAATTTGTCCTAGAACAACAAAATGAAGCGGCAACTGAGCAGCGAAAGCCCAAGGAAGTAATTCGTCGCTTGGTGTGGAAAATATGCATAGCCACCTTGATTTTGATGGCCATAGGCAGTGCCACCCGTGTGATGAATGCTGGGCTTGCTTGCCCAGACTGGCCTTTATGCTACGGGGAACTGGTACCAGCCAAGCAAATGAATCTTCAAGTTTTCTTGGAGTGGTTTCACAGATTAGATGCCGGGTTAATTGGTTTAAGTGCGATCGCCCTGGCTGGTTTATCCTGGTGGCATCGGCGTTTTTTACCCACTTGGCTACCCTGGGCATCCACATTTGCCCTGTTTTTAATTGTCTTCCAAGGTATTTTGGGCGGACTGACTGTGACTCAACTGTTGCGGTTTGATATTGTTACCGCCCATTTGGGAACAGCGCTGTTGTTTTTCACTACCCTACTGATTGTCGGCATCGCTCTCACCCCTTATCAAGGAACTGGCACTGTTGGTAAGTTACCTTGGTTGGGTTTAAGTGCCGTTATTTTTGTTTACTTGCAAAGTATTCTTGGCGCTTTGGTGGGTTCTCGTTGGGCTTTACACCAATGCTTTGGCGATTCTCAGCTTTGTAATGTGATGTATAGCCATATTTTTGGCTTAGTACCGCCAACTGTGTCTACTTTGGCAGTGGTATTCATCTCCCGACGGACACCAGCACTGCATCCAATTTTGCGGCGACTGGCAAATCTGGCTGGTGGGTTATTGCTGTTACAAATAGTCTTGGGAATTGCTACCTTCCGGTTACATCTTCAAGTCGAGCTTTTGACAGTTTCTCACCAGACTGTCGGGGCGGTTTTGCTGGGTACTTTAGTCGCTTTTACAGTTCTAGCGCTGCGTGACTGGGCTATGACCCGTGACATAAACGCTTTCCCTGTTGGTTCAACAGCAACTGTTACCAGTACACCAGCAAATGGATCGAATGCCTAACTTAATTCAGCTTCGTTTTCCTCTTGCTGTGATCACAATAGTTACTGATAACTAATAGCAATT
>PWQB01000645.1 GCA_003556955.1 Nostocaceae cyanobacterium CSSed10_463m | reverse complement strand
TAAGATTCCTTCTTGGTCAATAAATTTCAAGTCCGGTAAAAATAAATCTTTCGATTCCAGACAAATTACTTTTCTACTCCGGTTCCAGTTTTCTATATCTTCTGGACGAAAAGCTGCTAAATTTTTACCTTCGTAAACACAAATATTCTGGGGTGGTTGATCCCAAGTGCTAGCAATGTCGGGATCAATTATTATTAGTGGAGGAATATTTGGTTTAACTAAACTGGGAACAATCTTGACATTAGATTCTCTAGACTCAGCTTTAACAGGTAAATTGAGTGCAGTTAACGCTCCTCGGTTGATTTCTACTTCAAAATAGGCAGGGTTATCACTAAATTGAAAATTAGGTGTAGTTGTCACACCTAAGCTGTTAATAAACCCATTGACTAAACCAAATATACGGTCAATTGCTTTACTATCACCGTTATATTTTCTAATTTCTTTACGGAGTTTATCTAACCAAAATGCTAATTGGGCTTTCTCTGTATCGTTAAGGTAATTATGAGGCGATCGCAACTGTAATGTATTAGCATCCCACCAAGGTAAACCTTCCCAGATCCCCTCTTCTGAAGGTACAACTAAGGTACTAGGAGAAGTCATGCCTATGGGTTGATGATTCCAAGTAAAGACATATAAATCTTCCCAAGGATGTTTATTATTATTAAAGGTATAAAGGGTGTTAACTGGATCGGGTAAAAGTTCATAAAGAGAACGGGCAAAAACGTGACTATCCTTTTTCGTTCCCAGTTCTAAAAGTTCCGCTTTAATCGGAAAACTACGCACTTCGGCTAATGCTAAAGCCGCTAACATTCCTTGCCATTGAATAATCATTTGTTCCCGAATTGGATAAGCATCATTGTGTAATGCCATTTCCATTGACAAGGGACGCGCCCAAACCGTGGGAACAGAACTAACACTTTTAACTTCTCCAGGTGCTTTGTAATCTAAGCTAGAGGCGACATCATTAAAAGCCTTTGGTGCTTGAGAATCCCAAATACCAGGATTCCCAGACTTGACATCACAATCATCTTTGAGTTTTGGCAGTAATAAAGCAGATTGGTTAGTAGTATATGCACTGGTCATAATTAAATTTTCCTTCTATAACCGACAAACATGATATAAAGCTTTAGCCAATCCCAATATGCCTAGCTTGGGCAAAATGGTAATAGCGTCAGGATTCAAGCGTTCTTTGAGTCTTTGAACTGTGTCCTTGGATTTTTGGTTCTGATCTCGACTGTCACCTAGTCCAGCAATCAAATCTGGTAAGTGCTGAGGATTTAGATTACTATTTCTGAAGTAATTGGCATTGAATAATTGAATATTTTCACCAACACATTGATGAATTAATGACAGCCAACGTAAATAATCTTGACACCAGACAGTAATTGTTTCTATGGCATTTTGCTGTTCTGGATCGTTAAAATCTATTTCTTGTTTTTGACTGTTGCGAAAAACAACGCGATCCGGAAAGAATTTCACAAACCAACTATTACCTTTTTGGAAGCTTTTAACACCAATACTCTTAGTTTCTACTAATGCTGGGGCAATATTAGACAACCACACAAAAGCAAAACGAGTGGCATTCACTAACTCTGCATTTACTGCTTTTTGGTCGGGAATATCTTTCCAAATTAGATTTCTCAAGTTCTCCCGATTCATTAACACAACTGTTTTTTGTTCAGGAGTAGTGTTCAATAAAAATTGCCGTGCTGCTAATGCGGCATAGAGTTCAATAAAATGAGGATCATTACGTTGGGTATTTTTACCAACACTAAAAACTTTAACTGGAGATAAGTTTTGATTGCCCAGGAGATATACGGTGTCAAAGGTTTCTTGGGCTTGACTGCCATAATAACGCAATGCTGCTTCTGTGTTTAATAAAAATTGTTCAGAACGAGCATAGACTTTTTCTTCATTTTCTCTCAAGGTAGGAGTAAAGCCAAAATAAGGTAAAACAAATAAGCAACCAATATCAACTTTATTTCTAATTTGCAGAGTTTCTAACTTATTATGAATTAACCGGCCAATAGTTGGTAATCCTGAAGCCCCAGTACCACCAAAAATTGAGCCGCATAAAAATACTTTGGGGCGTTTGCCTCCCCCTGCGTCGTCTTTAAGTTGAATCATTAGTTTTCCCCATGAGTCCTGGTCTAAAGAATCAAGTTTTATCTGACTCATCACAGCTGCACCTATAGCAGGCCGACCACGAAAACCCACATCTAAATTAGCGTCTCGTTCTTCTGATGTATACAGAACATCAAATAAATTTCCTAATGCTGATTCATCATCTTTGAGAATATTATATTCAAAGAATGCCCCCAGGTTTTTATTATCGCTGGTATCAGCAAAAGGCGACCATAAACCAAAGGACTCAATTTTGGTTTTCATCCAGGGATGTTTATCTGCCAGATTTAAGTTTTGGCAATCTTGATAAATTTTTAGGCTTTGTGATGCCCGTTCTAAATTACCGTTAGTTGCATCAGCATCAACAAACAATAAATTTAGAGTTTCCTCACCAAAAAGCCCTATAGATGCTACTTGAATTACAGCTTCAATACATTTCGCGCCAGTACCACCAATTCCAATCACATAAATTGACATTTATTAATCTCCCATCAGCTTATGACGTACAAAAAATGCTCCTGGTGGAATATATTTCACGGATTCAGGAGAACTAGTGGCTGTGGTTAACCAATACAGCCAGATAGCATCTAAAAGAAAAAATCCCATGAGCGAAAACTGGGCTTCGTCGCTGCGGTTAATGAAAAACACTGTAAAAGCAATGCTGGCCATGGGTAAAAGTCCTAACAACCACCAAAACAACATCCAAGTTCCTGTATTTCTACCATCAGTAAACTTACTGATGGCTGCTATGAGACACCAGATAATAGTGGACAACAGACAAACACCAAACATGACGAGTGCGGCTGTGGTATAGTCAGCAGCAAGCCAGGTATTAAGTGGGACTTTTTGAATGGGTATGATTTGATTTTCATATATGAGACGCTGCCCTAAAAACATTAGTGCAGCACCAATGACGTTAAATATAATGATCCTAATTATTTCCCACGGCTTCATTAGCTCTCCTGATTATTGTTCTGTATTTAGAGTTTTTACTTCGTGCTGAAAAATATCTCTGGTATTTTTTGATATACTTTTATCATGCTTTTTGTTTAGCAATTAACACTACCGTAAATTTACTTAAAAATGATTAGCAAATAAAGTCAGCATTTAGAGTTAGAAAAATATCTGGTTGCTATTTTCCCTAAGCTGGGAAGCGCACAGTTTTATTTGTTAACACAGCTAACGAGCTTTTTTATGAGAGTATAGTGATACTAAAAAAGCATATTTTTGAAAACCCCTGAATTTTCCAGGATATTTTTTTAGCATCTTGGCTTATTTTTACTTCTTCTTAATTAATAAAGTTTCAATTTATTTAGGAAACATAATCATGCGACTTAGATGGTTTTTTTTTGCAGTCATAATAACCGTTTTTATATCTTGCACTCCAGTGAGAGTTAAAGATACATTAACCTGTGATGTTCCAGATGTTAATATTAGCAACATTTCTAAAACTGACAATCTCAAGGTAGCAATTTATGTTGATGGTAGTGGCTCAATGTTGGGTTATGTGAAAGATGGAAAAACTAACTATACAAAAACTCTAAATACTATTAGAAATGCCTTTGAATTAATAGGTAAGTTACCAGTTGAATACTATCGGGTCGATAATCCTAATCAAAGAATTACGGGAAGTGAATATTATAGTTATGCAGTAGCGCCCGTCTTTTACGATGGTAGTAATACAAAGTTTAAACCTGTATCTAGCCCAATTGATGCTGCAATTATCCCTCCAGGAAAACAGGAGGAAAAAATGACGGTAATCATCACAGATTTAGAGCAAAATAGCGGTGATGTGATTAGGTTAAATAAAAAAATCCAAGACATTTATTTTAACCTAAATAGAAAGGATTATGCAGTGGGAATTTGGGCGATAAAGAGTGAGTTTAATGGGACTGTATATATACAAGAGCGAAATAAACTCGAAACCTTTACATACACTTCTGGAAAAGAATCTGACAAATTCCGACCATTTTATGTTTTGTTTGTCGGTCCATATAAGGATATTCAGTATTATTTTGATTATTTCCAAAAAAATGATTCACAACAGTTAATGGTTAATAGTAATTTGATGATTTTTCATCCAGCAAGTATAATTAATCGTGTTTCCCGTTTAGAAAATTTACCAACAATTACAACTCAAGGGGTAAGTCGACCTATCTCTCTGGTTAAAAATGGCGTATCTCTTACTAAAGGGAATGATTCAGGTGAACTCTTGCAAATAGACAATCGGCAACAGGACAGTTTTAAGATTAATTATGGTATTCCTTTTGACCCTGCTGAATATAGTTTACATATTGATACTGATGAAAAGTTTATTACTTCAAAAGTCGAAGTGGAAAAATTTGATGAATTTGAACAAGAATTCAAACTTATGAAGAGTTCAGATATTGATGCTGCTTTGCAATTACAAGATTGGCAGATTAATGAAAGTAAATTAAATTTCTCAGCATTAATTGATCCTAAGAAGTTCCCCAAAGAGGGTGTTTA
>PWQB01000613.1 GCA_003556955.1 Nostocaceae cyanobacterium CSSed10_463m | reverse complement strand
ATGAGAGTTGAGCGAATTTTATATGAACGCTCCTGTTCAATCATGGCTTTCAGGAGCGTAATCAATACAGATAATTAAACCATTTAATAATTCTTGTTTAACGGCTGTTGATACTTTTCCTAAACACCTGACAAATCTCTGTGTTGTTACACTACGAACTTGCAACACATTACCTGCTGAGTCTGAGTCTAATCCATTTTCATCTGTTTTCTGGATAGGAATCATGAAAGGGCGATTTTGGAATTTAGGTTGCCATGTTGCCACAGGAATAATAATTCGCATTGGTATAGAATTGAAAATCTCAGAACTAATTACAACAGCAGGGCGAGTCTTCTGAATTTCTTGTCCCTTGGTTGGATCAAGTTGCACTAACCAAATCTCACCATTTTGAGGATTAGTCATTTTCCGTTTCCCAGTCTTCACCATCCAAAACGGCAAACTCTGTTAATTCCGGGTCATTCAAAAAATCTTCGGCTGTGGCTGCAATAAAAGGTTCTAGTATTTTATGCCGTTCTGCCACAGGTAGCCGAGCAATTTCTTGGAGAGATATCCGTTGTTGCTGTTGAGGATTTGATGAATCTTCTCGGTCTAATTGCTGATGATTTGCCGTCTTTTGGGCAAGAAATTCCACAAAGTCTAGGACTTCTTGTTGCTTCTCATTAGAGAGAATGCGTAAATAATTCAATACTGCTTGTTCAATATTAATTGTTTCTGGCATTTGATTTACATTCCTTCAAGATATGAGTCCATACCGGGGAACGGGGAAGGCATTTTACAAGCATGGGTAACTACACCTTTATTCTAAACTGACGAACGTTCCCATAATCTAATTGTTTTATCTTTGCTTCCACTTACCAAAGTTCGACCATCAGGGCTAAAGGATAATGATGTTACTCCTTTAGTATGTCCTTCTAGTTCAGCGATTTTTGTTTGTCTTTGAACATCCCAAAGTTTTATATTACAGTCATCACTCCCACTAGCAAGTATTTGACCATCAGGACTGAAAACAACCATGTTTATGGGTTGTGAGTGTTGTTCAAATGTAATAACTTCTGTTCTGGTATCAGTATTCCAAAGTTTTATATGGCAATCATCTCCACCACTCACTAAAATTTTGCTGTCTGGACTAAAAGCTAATGTTCTAACTGGTAAACGAATATTAATTTGGTCAATTTCTTGTCTCGTTTGCCAATTCCAAATTTTAATATCTCCATAATCATCCCCACTAGCCATTAATCTTCCGTCTGGACTAATTGCTATAGTTCTAATTGTGCTTGAATGTCCAGATAGCCTACCTCGTTCACCACTACCATAAACATCCCAAAGAAAAATTGTTTTCTCTGCACCAGCACTCACTAGAATGGTGTTATCAGGAGAAAAATCTACTGCATGAATTCTCCCAAAAATGTTGCTTCCAATTATGAACCATGAAGAACTTTCAAAGTCTACAATAGGACTGATTATATCGTCCTTAGAGTTCCAAATATTATTTATATCCCAAATTTTTATAAGATTTCGGTCTTGTTTGTCAATAATTGCAGTAGCTACAAATCTACCATTATGACTGATGCTAACTGGAGTAGGAGAATCAGCAGCCAGTTTTCTATTTAGAAACAATTTTTTAGATTGCTGTTTTCTCCAGTTAGCAATTATCACCGTTCTTTCATAACGATATACGATACTTTCTTGGTCAGGTACATACACCACAGAAGTAATTTCTCCATCATACTTTTTTGTACCCAAACTCTCCCATGATTGACATTGGTTAAATTGTGATGATTTTTCAATTTTTTTCTGCTCTTTAAAATCTAACTTATAATTTTTAAGCTTGATATATTTCAAGCAGTTATTCGATTGATTATCTTCTATCAAATTCAGCGTTTCTGAAGCAATAGCAGGTTGAGAAGTTGTAGTATTCCAAAAATCACGATAGTGAACTATCACCTTTTGGTGAATTTCTTCTAGATTTTCCTGAGTGACTACAATATCGGGTTGCAATCCTTTAAAAACAATACCTTCTATTAAATCAATTTCTCTCCCAAATGAATCTTTCAACACTCCCTGTCCTTCAATTCCTGTATTTTCCGATGTTGCTTCCATGACACGGAAAACTAAAGTGAGATCACCCACTTTAGAATTATGAATTTCACGGTAGTACGCCGTTCCAATTTCTGTTAAGTCTCCACCTGCTGCTTTAGCTAGTAGGCTTGACGTTTTTGATTCACACATAAAGCTGGGAGCAACTATGGTTCTATAGTCAAGGTATTGATTACAACCGACTAGAAAAGCCCAAGCCTGAATATCTGTCATAAAAAATCTTTTGTTGCCTAGAGTTGTTTTAGATTAGATGCAGGAAATTTAGATTCAAGTTCATCCGTAATCGAAATAAAACAGTTGACAACGTGTTTAAGCGCCGTTTCTTCATCAGTAACTTTTCTCAGAGATTCGGCTTGTTTACGACGGAGTTCTTCTGTTCTTTTTGCTGCTGCTTCTAGCTTTTGTTGCGCCGGCTTTTCCCAATCATCAAGAAAATCAATTAAGTTCTCCAAAATATCTTCAGCGAACCTGTATTTTATCGGCAATATTTGTTTTAATATGCCAATACCAACTTTTCCTACGCCTCCAACAACCTGTCCTAACCTCTCCCAAAAACTCAAATTAGGTTTTACTTCAATTGGTTTACTTATTTCTTCTTCCTTTTTCTTTATTAATTCCTCCAAAGTAATTTTAATTACATCAGGCAAAATACAGGCTAGAGGCGTTTCTACAAAAAATGGATTAGGTAAGCTACCTGTTTTAGTCATACTTCCATCTGGCTGAAGTTCTGCAAAGCCCATGCCTACTGAACTAACCGGGATAAGTCTAACTGGTAAATGGGCTTTACTACGTGCTTGAATTAGGTTTCTAAATTCTTCAATTTCTAGCAAACGATCTCGTAGTTGCTCTAAACTATATTCATTGATGAGAGTGTCCCACTTACTAATGACAAAATGAATGGGTTTTTTACTTCCTTGCATTATGTTCAACATATTAGGTAGTTCATTGACTACCCAAAATAACCCTAGCTTTTCATTACGCATTAATGCCTTTAGTCTTTGACCATCTAACAGTCCTAATAAGGCATCAGCATTTTGCAGTTTACTTTCAAAAGAAGTATCCTCATCTTCCATTTCGTCTGTAAGTCTACCACCTGCATAATCAAGATATTGAAATCGACAAGCTGAATAAATCGGTAAATTTTCTGTTTGAACACGACAGGTAAAATTCCATTCTGATACCTCATCGTAAGTTGTTCCTTTTGGCCATTTTTCATCAATCGCGATTTGGGTGTATATGTTATGGAGACGCTTACGCTTTTCTGAGATATCAACTTCCAAGAAAAAACCTTGTTTGCCTTGTGTAGATAGCTTTTTATACATACTCGCTAGATAGACGGTTTTACCAGAACCCCGTGGGCCGAGCATGATAACCGTGTAAGTGTTTAAACTATCACTCATCGGAAGATACATAGGAAGATAAAATTTTATATTAACTCAAATATACGAATACAGGTATGCTCAAACTCCTGTCTGCTGCTACAGGGGTAAACCTTGTCTATGCAGGCTGAATAATGTGAGTTCGCCAGCGTTTCACAGCCGTTTGCAATTCCCCCGACAACCAATGATCAAACTGGGGATAAATAGGCAAACGTGGTACTAACTCCCACCCCGCAGGCTGTAAAATTTCTCTCAAAGCTTGTTCCTGAATATGAGGATAATCAGGATTCACTTCATCTTTGGGGCTAATTCCGCCTAAATCTCTCGCGCCAGCTTCGATACAAGCCAGTAACCATCCATCATCTTTAACTAAATTTGGCGGAATTTGAATTGTAATATCTGGCGGTAAAATCTGACGTGCTTTCGCAATGACTTCTGGTAATTGATGAGGGTCAAAAGCTACTGCATCAAAGCTTTGCTGATTTCCTGGACTGTGGGGTTGTAAAATGACTTCTTGAATGTGATGGTAACGCTGATGTAAGTCAGATATCGCCGCTAAAGTCTCCCAGCAATCATCTTCAGTTTCCCCAATTCCTAAAAGTAAACCTGTGGTAAAGGGAATCTCCAACTCTCCCGCCCATGCTAATTGTTGCAACCTAATTTCTGGTAATTTACTCGGTGCGTGTCGATGCACAGTCTGTAACAATGCTGGGGTTAACTGTTCCAGCATCAAACCCATCGAAACATTGACACTCTTTAGCTTTTGCATCTCCGCAAAACTCAGTATTCCCGCATTAGTATGTGGTAAAAATCCCATTCCCAAAGCTAATTCACACAAATCATAAATTCTCTGAAACCACTGCTGACGCTGGGGTGAATGGGGATGCACTTCACCACTAAGGATGAGTATTTCACATACTTTTTGGCTTTGCAGTTGTAAAAAAATCTTTTCTGCTGCGGATAAAGTCATCCAGGGACTTTGACCTAGTTCTGTGCGAAAGTTGCAGTATGTACAGCGATTGAAGCACTCGTAAGTCGGAACGATAGTATAAGCCGGGCTATATGTAACGGTGGAAGAATGAGAATTTGGCATAAGACACTATATATATATGTTGATTT
>PWQB01000116.1 GCA_003556955.1 Nostocaceae cyanobacterium CSSed10_463m | reverse complement strand
GAACTTTTACCCAAGTTACAACAAGACACACATCCCTTGGTAGTGGCTCAAGTTAAGGAGTTGATGAAAAAATATACTGTCAACAATTTTGGGGAGTAGTTGACTTCAGCTAAGATTAATAAAGTCTATTAAAGTAGAATTACTATGTATGTCCTCATTGGTGGAGCCGGTTTAGTGGGGCTAAATTTGGCGCAAAAATTAGTAGAACTGGGGCATACAGTCGCCATAATTGATAAAGATCCTAATGCTTGCCACTATGCCCGTGAACAGGTGGGAGTCATGGCTTTTGAAGGCAGCGCTGTCAGTATAGAAACCTTATTAGAAGCCGGGATTCGCAAAGCTGACGCTTTAGCTGCTGTCCTCAGAAGTGACGCTTTGAATTTAGCAATGATAACTCTAGCTAAACACTACGGTGTCCCTTTGATTTTGTCACGGATGCGCCAGCGTGATTTTATGGAACCTCTACGTCTAGCTGGAGCCAATCATATTATCAGCACTATTGAATTAGCGGTTTCGACAATGGTGAATGCTATTGAGTATCCCCAAGTAGAATCAATGATGCATTTTGAACAGGGGCAAATTGAAGTCCTGAAAATGCTCATTCCCAATAATTGCTATGTTGTAGGTCGGAGTGTGGCGGAAATTGCTCAAAATCCTAGTTTTCCTCGTGGTTCTTTAATTATTGGTTATCAATCTCATCCCCATACAGATTTAATTATTCCTAATGGTAGTACTGTGGTTGAGCCTAATTCAACGGTGTTAATTGTGACTAAGCCAGGATTTTTACACCAAGTGATTGATTTTATTGAAGGCTGTAAGTAATTTGTGGGGTGGGCTTCTAGCCCGCCCTGAACAGGCAAGATGCCTGTTCCACAAGAAAATTAATCATCTTCTAGTTGTAATAATTGTCCATCGATATTTTTGATGCGATCGCGGACAATTTCTTCTGAGATAATTTGCTTACGCATAGCTTCAGTAAGTGCGCCTTTTTCCGCCAGCAATAAACGCCGACGAATAGCATCAAGTTTACCACTATCAGCTTTATTAGTACCAAATTCCTGTGAGCGACGGTTATAAAATTCTCGTAGCGCTTTTTCTGCACTAGCAATTCGTACCTGATAAGCTGAACGCATCTCTTCATAAATGGATTTCGGCAAGACTCCCGATTTTAATAAACTATCTAATTCATCTTGTGCCGCCTTACCAGTAATTAATTGCGCTTGCATTTCTTCCACTCGCTGACGAGATGCAGAAAAATGAGACAAATTTAAACGTTTGACTAACCACGGTAAACTTACACCTTGTCCCACCAGAGACAGCAACACCGTACCAAATACAATGGCAATAATTCTTTCTCTTCCTACCAGTCCAAAGGGTAAACTTAACGCCAACGCCATCGACAGCGAACCTTTAATATTACCCAGAAACAAAACGTGTTGCCAACGCCACGGAATAGAACGGTCAAACCAACTCACCATTGCTAACAATGGATACACAGAAACCATCCGTCCGGTTTGATAAGCCATAATTGCTAACAACACCGCAGGTAGAATAGACCAAAGAGTTGTGAGATTAACTTCTAAACCAATTAACAAAAAAATTAAACTATTGACCCCAAAACCCAGAGATTCCCAAAAAGTTAGTAATGTTAGACGAGTAGAAGCTGAGACATTCCCCGCAATACCTTTGGTTCCCACAATTAAACCTGATACAACTACAGCCACCACACCAGATACACCCAATAATTGCCCAGCTTGAAAAGCTCCCAAAGCGACTGCCATTGTCAGTAAAATACTACTAAGCGGCTCATCTGACTGTACAAATAAAGCAGTAGTCAAATAGCCAACAACTAAGCCGACCAAAGTACCACCCACAATTACTACAAACAATTCTTGAAATCCATCTAGGATTGAGAGTGAGCCAGCTGCATTAAATTGTAGAATTAAGCTAAATAAAACCAACGCCATAGCGTCATTGAATAAGCTTTCTCCTTCCACAATGCTAGAAAGTCTCGAAGGTACAGGCACTTCTTTGAACACAGCAATCATGGAAACAGTATCCGTGTTTGCTAAAATCACTCCAGCTAAAAGTGCTTGTATCCAATCTATTCCCATTCCCCATTTTAAAAGTATTGCTGTCACACCAGAAGAAATCACCACTCCCGGCCCTGCTAATAAAGCAATGGGTTTAACCGTGCTACGCAGGCGACTAATATCAGTATTAATTGCTGCCTCAAATACCAGAATTGGTAAACACAAATTTAATATGAGAGAATCATTTAAACCAATGCGACTGGGTAGCAATTCCGTAATTGCCAATCCCGCCAGCACTAAACCTGCCACATAGGGAACTTTTAGCCGCCGAGATAACAGCGCCACCCCTGTAGCAACTAGCAGCAGAATAATTGAAACCTTGACTAATTCGGTAACATTCACTTAGATTTTGACAAGTTATTTTAGTTTGTGGATAAATTTTCATCTGAAGTCTGGGATTCACGAAGGCAGTATCATTTACCTGACTAAGTTCCCATTTTCTATCAGACAAAGTTAAATGCAAGATTATACCAAGTTTTCGTTATGATCATGGAATCAGCAATTGGTGAAGAAATTATCACCACTAATCTCAAGCAGTTTCTTTTAGTACTTTCGGTATCTTTAGGGGTGGCGACGTTACCGCAGATATTTAGTTGGTTTCGCCACATACCATACACTTTACTTCTAGTGATTGTCGGTTTAGGGCTGGCCTTTGTTGATGTCCGCCTTGTCACCCTTTCACCGGGATTAATTTTGTTCATATTTTTACCGCCCTTATTGTTTGAAGCTGCCTGGAATTTGCGCTGGGCAGAGTTAAAGCGCAATTTGGTCACAATTTGCCTGTATGCAGTTTTAGGGGTGGTAATTTCTATTGCAGGCATCGCTTTTGGTTTAAATCAACTAGCTGGGATATCTCTAAGTACAGCTTTGTTGATTGGTGCTAGTTTGTCTGCTACTGATCCGGTTTCGGTGACTGCTTTATTTCGAGAATTGGGTGTGGGTAAAAATCTCACCACCATGATGGAAGGTGAAAGCTTGTTTAATGATGGCATGGCGGTAGTGGCTTTTGGGTTTATGGTAGCCCTATCTTTAGGAAATGCCGAATTGGGTTTTCAGCCAATTTTATTACAGCTGGGAATAGTTGTT
Organism: Nostocaceae cyanobacterium CSSed10_463m; assembly: GCA_003556955.1. Next base: position 1,467 of record PWQB01000116.1, on the reverse strand, counting down.
GGGATTGGCGTAGCTGTGGGAGGATTAATTGGCTTTGGTATATCTTATCTAACCCAGCGCTTTGATTTACCATTGGTGGAACAGTCTTTAACTTTGGTTTCGGCTTACGGGACTTATCTAATTATTGAAGAGTTGGGTGGTTCGGGTGTAATTGGAGTTGTCACCACTGGTTTGATTTTAGGTAACTTTGGTTCTCGTGTAGGTATGAATCCCCGCACAAGGGTGATTGTTTCGGAATTTTGGGATTTTTTGGCGTTTTTCGTCAACTCCATTGTCTTTTTGTTGATTGGTGACCAAATTCGCTTTGCTGTTTTGGGGGAAAACCTGCAAATTATTGCAATTACAATAGCCGCTATGATTTTAATGCGGGCTGTAGCTATTTATCTTCTCAGTAATTTGAGTGCTGTAATTACCCAATATAAAATTCCTTTACCTGAACAAACTGTTTTATGGTGGGGTGGGGTACGAGGTTCTGTTTCTATCGCCTTAGCCTTAAGTGTACCCATAGGATTGCCAGAGCGAGAAAAAATCATTGCTACGGTGTTTGGAGTGGTTTTATTTACTCTCCTGGTTCAGGGCTTGACTATTAAACCTTTGTTACAGAAGCTAAATCTTTTAGGTGATGCACCTCTACGTGAGAGGTATTCACAATTGGCTACTCGTCATGTCGCTTTAGAACGTGTTTTACAACATCTCCAAGAAGATAACCGTCCAGGTATTGAACCTGAATTTTACCGTTATCAAGAGACACTAATTAAAGGGGAGATGGAAAATCTGCAAACAAAAATTGATAAGTTACAGGTTGAGTATCCTAATATTCGCACCTTTATCACAGAACAATTCCGGGAGGAACTTTTGGCTATTGAGGCTGATACCTATGCAGAGTTTGTCCGGGCTGGTCGGTTAAATACGGAATTAGCACCTATGCTTGAAGATGTTTGGGAACATGGCAATAGTCATTAGAGGATGTTTGAAAAGTCCTATTGTCGGTAACAAAACATTCTAGATCCCCCTAAATCCCCCTTAAGAAGGGGGACTTTGATTCTAATTCCCCCCTTTTTAAGGGGGGCTAGGGGGGATCGAAACGCTGTTAAGCAACTTGATAATACTTGTGTGTACACCGTAGCCTTCTTAAGGGGGGCTAGGGGGGATCGAAACGCTGTTAAGCAACTTGATAAGACTTGTGTGTACACCGTAGCCCCCACTCCCCACTCTTAAGCTTGTCGCACCACTTAGCGATCGCACCAGGGCTGACTTGTCAGTTTACACAACAGCTTAACTTATTGAAAGTTAAAGGTTCAATCAGGGAACACTAAGAGAAAAGCAATTCTTTCTCAACCACTATGTCAGATCATCAGCTTTCTGTGTTTCAGTCAGGTATTCGAGACAACCGTGAACGCGGTACAGTTGGAGATTTCCTCAAAGATAAGATTGAACTAGGCTCTCAATTATCTATCGTCTCTGCTT
>PWQB01000571.1 GCA_003556955.1 Nostocaceae cyanobacterium CSSed10_463m | reverse complement strand
CCGGCATTTTCTTTGAAAAAGATAAATCTTTCCCATCGGGGCAGATAATTACTCATTTCCTGGGGGTATGTCTGGAAGAAGTTCATGATCCCCGGCATATTTAACTGATTTGCCGCTAACTTGCCATCTTTAGACAGTTGACCGCCAATACTCGTCCAGGGATAATCTGTACCGCCGGCAAAGCCTATAGAAGTTCTCGTGCCGTCAGTTAACTCAATTTGGGCAGAACCTTGGATATGTACCATGTATGCCTCGAAGCGATCGCGGAACCACAGCATTTCTAAACCATTTAACTGGCTTCTTTCCCCTAGTAAACCGTCTTGACCTTCCAACTCAACTCGTGTGGGGTGAGGTTTCGCCCATTGATCAAAATCGGGTGGTCTTCTATACAAGGGATATTTATATTCTTGCGTCCTGACACGGCTAGCAGTATAAATAGGCTCAAAATAAGCAGTAAACTTCACAGTACCCTTGCCATCATTGCCCACAGACCGATAAAAGGTGAACTCTCGACGGACAGCAGCTTGCAATTCGGCTGGAGATTTAGAATTCACCACTAGTTGACGGAAACGGATCAAACTCCGACGTACCCGGTCATGGGTAATTCCCGGAACTGGATATTTTCTATAAGCTTCGATGACGCTATTTCTTGACAAGTAACTTAAACTATGGTCAATAGCAGTCAACAAAGCCTGACGATCTCCAGGTCTACCGACTTGATCCCAAAGTTGCTCATCCCAACCCAAGCAAGCGTGTCTGGGAGTACAATTGTTACCCAAATTCATGGGTTTCAGGGGGACTGGCGGCTGTATTTGAGCTTGGCTGATTACTGATGAAGGTCTAGGAACCTGAGCAACAGCTGACCAGAGAGTATTTATAAAGACAATTCCCAAACTCAGGGAAACCAACGCAAGGCTTTTTCTCATGATTTAGTTGAATCTTTCAACACTAGAGCTAAAAACAGGTTCTACCCGGATGGCCACAATCCGACATGGACGTACGACTAAGTACTCCTGCTGAATATTCTTAATGGGTACGTTAATCAATTCATTAGAATCAAACTTAGGCATGAGGGAACCGCTATACCACTTCTGAAAATCCTGAAAAGTGGCAAAACGGACTTCTTCCCGGTGACCGCCTTCTAATAAGAGGTGTACAGCAAATTCATCTGGTGTTCTAGGCATAAACTTGAATCATTTCCAACATATCCAACCCATTGTCAACCACGTAACGCCAGATGAAAAGGGTAAGCATACGGGAGCTAGAGAAGCTTTTGGACATAATTTTGATTAATTATGCAACACTCCTCATTTTTCACGTTTACTTTCACTCTAGACGGCCTTCAGTTTTTGCAGTTCCCTAAAACGTCGCCCAACTGTTTTTAGTAGATGGAAAACCTATAAAATCAAGGCTTCTGGCTGTTGCATTGGGAATTTTTCCTAAAATTTAACCTAGAGACATGACATTTAAATGTCATATTTCTAGGTCACTGGTTTGTTTCGCCTATTCCCGCAACGTTAATTAATACTGTTGAGGCCCTTTAGCATCACATTCTTTATTCAAGCACCGTTCCAGAAGTCCAATGCGCCAGCTACGAGCAAAACGACGAGGATTTAATTCTAATTTAGAATCACGACTAAATAAGGGTTGATTCAGATACTGCCAAACAGGAAATTTAATCTTGTTGTGTTGTGCGGACATAAGAAGAACAAAATAGTATAAATAAAAGCGTTGCGGCAGAGTAGTTGGCAATTTATGTGATAACTGCCAGATACTGATTCCCTAGTTTAAGATGACATGATACATATTCGGTTGTCTTGGTGACAATTGCGGAATGTTAGTTAAAGATTTCTGTCAGTTTTGCTAGACTGAGCATGACGCTAAAAGTTACGACTAGATTGACAAGCAATTTTTTGGTTAACAATTGCTCCAATCTATCGTAAACGCAAAAGCAGACTCCGGCCAAATTTGAGTTATGGCAGGAGCCTGAACAGGTTGATTAATTTGATAATCTGTTAATAATGACGTGAGTTCAACGGAACCTAACCCCAACCCCTTCCCTACAAGGGAAGGGGCAAAAATCTCTAACGTGGTACGAAATAATAAGCTTTTTAAGCCTCTCTCCTTGCAGGTGAGAGGTTTGGAGAGGGGTCATATCCAGCTTATCGAACTCACGTTAATAATGAGTGCCTGTTTTGCGATGGTTCATGGCAGTCACAGCATCAGGTTTAATTAATTTACCGTTGTCAACAGTGGCATAAACTACCCAGTGATCGTTACATTCCATTAGTTGGTTGACCGAGCATTCCACATAAGCTATAGCATCGGTGAGAATTGTACAGCCATTATCTGCAACGGTGGTACTAAAGTTGCTAAATCGGTCTTCTCCGGGAGCAAAAGTTTTGCGGAAATGCTTGGTGTACTCTAAATGATTCCCTTCCTCTAATATATTTAAGGCAAATTTATTACCTGAATACATCAGAGGTTCTATGGCTCGGTCTTTAGCGATCGCCACAGTTAAACCGGGAGGATTAAAGGTAGCTTGAGATACCCAAGTACCAAGCATCCCTGTAGACACATCACCTTGTTTAGCGGAGATGACACAAACTGAGCCTACTATCCTACCAACAGCTTGTTCCATTGGAGTAGCGGCTTGTTGTGGTACGCGGACTTTTTTAGCTTTTTTCAAAGTTTGGGCAAAATCTGTGCCAACTTCTTCACAGAACTTGAGAGTTACATCGTCAGGTTTAAACTTGACCTTGAGAGTATCAAATCCAAAGCGATAGCCAGCATCCCGCAGTTTACCTTCAATTAAATCAAAGGCTTCACCACTCCAGCCGTAAGAACCAAAAACCCCTGCGAGTTTGTTGTTATCACCAACTGTTAGCACGATTCCCAAAGCAGTATGAATGGGAGTCGGAGCATGACCGCCAATAGTGGGAGAACCAATGACAAAGCCATCTGATTCTTGTATTGCTGTGCGGATTTCATCAGGGGTGGCAAATTCGCAGTTAATTGATTGGACTGCAACCCCACCTTTTGTTAGTCCTAAAGCCATCGCCTGAGCTAGGATAGCTGTATTTCCATAAGCGGAAGCATAAAGCAAAGCCACAGATATCTCCCGATCCTTTTGAGCATCGCTCCATTCTGCGTAAGCTTTAGTAAGTTCTATTAACCCAGTACGTACCAATGGCCCGTGACCCGCAGCATACATTCTCACCTGCAACTCGGAGATTTTTTCCAAAGCTGATTCTACGTGCTGAAATTGGGGAGCCATCAGACAGTTGTAGTAGTAGCGCTGGTCCTGTTTCAATGCTTCCGGGTTGTCATCAAACACCTCATCACCACAGATATGAGCGCCAAAAAGCTTATCTGTGTAGAGAATTTGGGTTTGTTCATCATAGGTGCAAAGTCCTTCTGGCCAACGAGGACTAGGAATAGGCAAGAATTTTAAAACATGACCCTTTCCTAAATCTAGAGTTTCTTTCCCCCGCATCACTAAAATTTCTAGGGCGTTATCGGGGAAAGCATGACGCAAATTAGCCTCACTGGGAAGAGAACAAACAAATGTGACTTGGGGTGCTAATTCTAAAATTGCCTTGAGTGTGGGGACACGGTTGGGGCTAAAGTGACCGAGGATCACATAATCCAACTTTTTCAAGTCTATGGTCTGCTGTAATGCCTGGACATAAATTTCTGTGAAGGTTTCAGCCGGTGGGTCAATAATTGCGGATTTATCGCCTTCAATTAAATAACAATTAGAGGTAGTCCCTCTTTCTCGTGCGTATTCAATTTCAAACCGCAGGCGTGACCAACTACGCGCTCTAATAAACTTGGTGTTTGTAGCGATGGGGAGAACTTGTACGTCACGGGGTTTGGAATTGCTCATAGATTTTTGGTGAAGAAGTGTGGAAAAACATAGAAAAAACATAGAAAAAACCGGGCAGAATGTGCATCGGTTTTGAGTAGATTTGATCAGTGAACATTACGCAGGTTGATAACTGTTCACTGATAACTGTTCACTGAATTTATTAGTAGTAGTTGCCGACTTTGCGATGACGAACTGCTGTGATTGCATCAGACTTAGAAACACGACCTTCTTGGACGGTGCAGTATAAAAGCCAGTGGTCGCTGCAATCCATGCTTTTTTGGACTTCACATTCCATGTATGCTAGAGCATCGGTAAGAATGGGAGAACCGTTTTTAGCAGTTTGGGTTTTGACTCCCGCAAATCGATCAGCACCAGGAAGTAAGCGCTTGAGAAAATGCTTTTTCAGTTCTTGATAATTGCCTTCTTCTAAGACATTGAGGACGAAGCGATCGCCTACTTGCATAAAGGAATCAATAGCCCGATCTTTGGCGACGGCGATTGTAAATCCTAAAGGTTGGAAGCTGGCTTGTGCTACCCAGGAAGCCAACATGGCACTTTTGACATCACCTTTTTTCGCGGTGACAATATACAGGCCATTACTAATCCGCCCCAGGGCTTTTTCCATGTTGACATCAAGGGACTTGATTTGCTTGATGTTACGTTCACGCATCAGCAATTGTCCCAAGTCTGTACCTGCTTCTTGGCAGCTTTGGAATGTAGCTGCGGTGGGAGCTTCTTTAATCCGAATGGCTGGGAAGGCTTCTTTTACACCCAAGTCAATAAACT
>PWQB01000690.1 GCA_003556955.1 Nostocaceae cyanobacterium CSSed10_463m | reverse complement strand
GAGGACTCAAGGAAAAACTGAATCCAGTCTACTTTAGTAGACTTTTGCTATTAGCCATGAACTTTAGTTCTTGGCGGAATATGGAATCAGCGTCAGAATTTCCGACTTGTGTGTACACCGTGGTTCCTTGCAGGGGATAGTAATAAATTAGACTTTACAAACAGCCTCTAAAATTCTTGATGTTTAATTTCATCTCGTTCTTGGTAAATGGATGGGTTATTTTACTACTTATTGTAGATGCATCAGGACAAAAATAAGCTGCGATAAAACTGTGAGATAGCCTACTTAAACTCAATTACCGTCAATTCACCACAAACATATAAAAAGAATTATTATGGGTGGTAATGATTATCTAAACTTTGAGAAAAAGGCATTTAGACCATGTTGACGGAAGAAATCACGAATACCGTACCTGTAACTGTCCTCACAGGCTACCTGGGTGCAGGCAAAACCACACTCCTCAACCACATCCTCACCTACGAACACGGCAAAAAAGTAGCGGTAATTGTCAATGAATTTGGGGAAGTGGGCATTGATAATCAATTGATTATTGATGCAGATGAAGAAATTTTTGAGATGAATAATGGCTGCATTTGCTGTACAGTTCGTGGTGACTTAATTCGCATTGTTGGTAACTTAATGAGGCGGCGCGATAAGTTTGACCATTTAGTCATTGAAACCACTGGTTTAGCAGACCCTGCACCAGTAATTCAAACATTTTTTGTTGATGAAGATATGCAAAGCCTACTGTCTTTAGATGCAGTAGTAACTGTTGTGGATGCCAAGCATATTTGGCAACACTGGGATGCAGACGAAGCCCAAGAACAAATTGCTTTTGCTGATGTGATTCTGCTGAATAAAACTGATTTGGTAACACCAGAACAGTTACAGGAATTAGAAAAGCGGATTCGGAGTATGAATGCAATGGCGAAAATCTACCCTACCCAAAACGCACAACTAGGAATGGATGCTTTATTGGGTGTGAAAGCTTTTGATTTAGCCCGTGCATTGGAAATTGATCCGGATTTCTTAGGTGAAGAAGCTCACGAACATGATGAACAAGTGTATTCTGTAGCTTTGGTAGAAAGTGGGGAACTAGATGGGCAGAAACTCAATGCTTGGCTTTCGGAATTATTGCGTACCCAAGGGCCTGATATTTTCCGCATGAAGGGGATTTTAAATATTGCTGGGGAAGATAATCGATATGTTTTCCAAGGTGTTCACATGATATTAGATGGTAGACCTGATCGCCCTTGGAAAGCAAATGAAGTTCGCAAGAATGAATTGGTCTTTATTGGTCGCAATCTTGATGAAGCCCAATTGAAGCAGGATTTTCTGGCTTGTTTCGTTTGAAGAACATTTGAAGAACATTTGGTATAAGAAGACGCGATGAATCGACAAGAAGACGCGATGAATCGCGTCTCTACAAGGAAAATTCCCTTTTACATCTGCACAGATTATGAATCCCACAGCTAGCAAAACTAAGGAATTTGAAGAACATTATTCAACGACGCTTTCAGATTATGTGACTGCGATCGCTTGGTCTCCCCAGGGTAAAATTTTATCGGCTACTTCCGCAGCTGGTGAAGTTGTACTGTGGAATGATGGCAATCTGACAACTTTACAAACTGGTAACGGGACATCAGTAGACTGTGTGGCTTTTTCCCCAGATGGCAAGTTTTTAGCCGTCGGGGGACAGGATGGACAGGTAAAAATTTGGCAGGATACTGAATTAATTGCTACATTAGAAAATGCTCCTGCATGGGTAGATAAGTTAGCTTGGAGTCCCGCTAATAATCAACTAGCATTTAGTTTAGGGCGTTATGTCCAAGTCTGGGATGCTGATACTCAAGAAGTTGTCGTTACTCTCAATTTTGATAATTCCTCAGTATTGGGGCTTGATTGGCGTAGCGATGGGCAGTATTTAGCTATTGGTGGCTATAAGGGAGTTAAAATTTGGGATAGCCAAAACTGGGATCAGGAACCATATCTTTTAGATATGCCTAGTGTCAGTATAGCTCTGGCTTCGTCTCCTGATGGTAAATTTCTCGCTTCTGGCAACATGGATCGCAGTATCACTGTTTTAGAATGGAATAATCCTGACCCTTGGGTGATGCGGGGCTTTCCTGGTAAAATTCGGCAATTAGCATGGTCAGAAGCTACTACTAAACTGGGTGCGCCAATTTTGGCATCTTCCAGCGTTGAAGGGATCGTAGTTTGGGAAAAGCTAGAGGATGAAACCTTGGGTTGGGAAGCCAGAATTTTAACTAATCACGTTGATATTATCACTGCGATCGCCTTTGCCCCTAACAGTTTCTTGCTTGCTTCCGCCGCTAGTGATGGCTGGCTGTGTTTGTGGAAAAAAGCTAAACAAGTAACCCAAGTGCTGACAGGTGTTTCCGGTGGATTTTCCAGCCTAGCTTGGCATCCTCAAGGTAAATTCCTCGCCGCAGGTGGTGACAAGGGCGAATTATTAGTTTGGTCTAAGGTGTTACGAGGACAAGGATTCGGAGGTGGTTAAAAATACATAATCATACAGGTTGAAGGAAGTCAATTTATTGGCTATGCTGTATCAGAAATAGTATTTATGAGTTAATTATGAACATAGCCAAAATGATTTTGCTGGCCTGTCCTGTATTTCTGACATCTATATTACTGGTAGCAAATCCTGCACAGGCTTCTAGTATTAAATCTCCATCTCCTACACAAATGATTTCGGTAGCATCTAGCCAACCTATTGGCGACTTAGCAATGCTTCATGCCACCAGAACATCTAATCCCATCATGGATCAACTTGGTTGCAATTGCGCTACCTGTTTTCAGTCTAAATTTGAACTGTTACAAGGGCAATTACCAGTTATCCGTTAACAGTTATCAGTTATCAGTTATCAGTTATCAGTTATCAGTTGAGAGATATAATTTGGTCTCAATACCTGACTTAATCGGCTTGATAACTGTTTACTGATTTAAGGTTTACTTTTATTTTAAATTATGCTAACTTGCTTTTGAGAATGATTCTTATATTCAATAGGGATTAAGAATTATCAGCAAAACTCAAGAAGGAAGAAAAAATGTCACTAAATGTCAGTGTGCATCTGATTGAGCAAGCCAAAACAGGTAAAGTTAACGAAGCCGATTTTGTGGCGACTATCAAAGATTCCTTACCCTATGCTTGGGGGATAGTAGAAGGTTTAGCAGCGAGTTTGGCTAGAGGCAAAGAATGGGCTAACCACGCTGTACCACCACCAAGTGAGAAAGAACGCGCTCAATTATTGCGAATGATGGGTGGAGATGCTATCCGGGGAGCCGTTGAGCGTCATTTAGGGATAAAATTGGCATTTCAAAACTGTCATAATGTCGCTGCTTTTCATCCAGACAAATTAGATTCTTCTGCTTATCAAGAATTTGTTTCAATTCAAAGTCAAATTCTCAATCAAACACCAGAATTAGTAGACTGTTAAAGCAATATCAATAAGCTGAGATCCCCGATTTTTTGAAAAAGTCGGGGATCTTCCTGTTCATATAGTAATCCGATTTGATTATTGAAAAAATCTCAGTATATGTAGTGGCGTGGCAAGCTTAAAGTAGTGCATTAGACGTAGGTTGGGTTAAGCGCAGCGCAACCCAACGCAACTAATAATGTTGGGTTTCCTAACGTCAACCCAACCTACAATTTTTTGCAGCATTTTAAGCTTGTCACGCCACTACGTGTTTGTAAGCGCAAAGCGCAGGCTACGCCAACAATAATCAAATAGTAGTCCTATAGCTTCATTAGAATTACTATACAATAGATTACTTTAAGTCTTGATATCCAGCTTAATTTGCTGATTTTGTTACGAGTGTATATCCACACTTTTTAATCTAGGGTTAAAATTGCCTTAGATTCATTGTTATGAGTAATAATCACCATAATCAGCACATCTACTATTTTAAAATGTTCAGCATTTTCATACATCACTGATGAGTTAATGATGCTAAAAAAATTACTATCAAATAATTCCTTACGAGTGACCTTAGCAGTCTTCACAATTACATTTATTGGCTGTGGAAATCAAGCCGCCAGCAATTCATTCACTCAAACCACAACAATAGATGAGACTCTTCCCCGTGTTGTCGCCACTACCAGCGTACTGTGTGACTTAACTAGACAGGTAGCTGCAACTACCATTAACCTGACTTGCTTGAGTTCTGCTAGTAATAATTCTGACCTTTCTCAACCAACACAAGAAGACTGGGAAGCGATCGCACAAGCTAATCTCATCCTGTATAGTGGTTATAATTTAAAACCAGAATTGAGTAAAATAGTTGCCGAAAGTCAAAATTCCGCCCCCACAATAGCCGTCAATCAACAGGTGGTGACTCAACCACAGCAGTTTCAGGTATCTGGTCAAAATTTAACTAACCCTCATATTTGGCACAATCCTCAAAACGCGATCAGGATGGTAGAGGTAATTAGCAACAATTTAGGAAAATTACAACCTGATAACACTACATTATATAGTAGTAACGCAAATCTGATTAAAAATGAACTAACTCAACTCGATAGTTGGATAAAATCAAGAATAGATACTATTCCTGATAATCAACGCAAATTAGTGACAACGAGTAATATACTCAGTTATTACACCACAGCCTACAAAATTCCTTTGGTAGTTGGGTTAAACGGT
>PWQB01000632.1 GCA_003556955.1 Nostocaceae cyanobacterium CSSed10_463m | reverse complement strand
TTTTGGGTAATTGAACACCAAAATCAGCTAGTTGGTACGGGGGCATACTACCCGATCAAACGTGGTCAAAAAGCTGTAGAAATTCGCAAAATGTATCTTTTATCCAGTGTCAGGGGTTTAGGACTGGGAAAATATTTGTTACAACAGCTAGAAGCATCGATCGCCAAACGCGGTTTTCAGCAAATTTGGATTGAAACTGCCTGTGTGTTGGTGGAAGCCGTCAAACTGTATGAAAGCAATGGTTATCAACCCGCAACCGGAGTAGAAACACCACGCTGCGATCGCGTATATCTGAAAGTGCTGAGTGAAGAAAGTGCTGAGTGCTGAGTGCTGAGTGCTGAGTGCTGAGTGTTGAGTGTTGAGTGAAGAAAGTGCTGAGTGCTGAGTGCTGAGTGCTGAGTGTTGAGTGTTGAGTGTTGAGTAAAGAAAGTGCTTAGTATTAACTTCTTTGTTTCAATGATCTCAAGCAATTAGCGATGTCCTCATCTGCTTCGTGGTTACTATATTTGAAATTGCTGCACAATAGTTAAACCCTTACTCCATAGCCCATTCCTGTCTGTATAAATGTCAACCTGGAAACACAGTTTTAACAACTTCCTCAATTTATTTCTTCAATCCCATTGTCCTTTATGCCAAAGACAGACATCTACTGAATTTTGTCCTGACTGTACTCGACAACTACAAAACTGCCAACACAAAAATCCTGCGGCTTTGTGGAAACAACCAACACCCGTATTTGGCTGGGGAATATATGGCGGGATTGTCAAACGAGCGATCGCAGTGATGAAATATGAAAATCAACCCCAAATTGCCCGCCCTTTGGGTCAATGGCTAGGAGAAGCATGGTTATCATCAAATCTGTCAAAATGTCACCCACAGCCGTTGGTAGTCCCCATACCACTCCATCCCCAAAAGCAAAAAACCCGTGGTTATAACCAAGCTGCATTAATAGCAGCAAGTTTTTGTCAAACAACGGGGTTAAAATTGCAACTCAATGCTTTACAAAGAGTCCAAGAAACGAAAGCACAATTTGGCTTATCAGCATCTGAGAGAGAAACTAACTTAGCTGAAGCCTTTGCTGTGAGTCCAGAATTACGTCGTCGCTGTCTGAGTGTTCCAGTGTTGTTAGTTGACGATATTTATACTACTGGTGCTACGGCCAGGTCTGCTGTAAAAATACTAAATCAGAATCGTATTTCTGTCTTAGGTTTAGCAGCTGTTACTACCGCCGTAAAAGAGAAATACCTAAAATCAGTGAACAGTTATCACACAGATTGAGTCAAAGATTTCGACCCAATTACGTTTCTTAACTGATAACTGATAACTGATAACTGATAACTGATAACTGTTCAATCTCATGAGTAAAGCTTTTGTGCTGGGTTTAAGACAATTAATGATTATTCCTGCGACCTTGTTGGTCATGGGCATAAATACAAGGGTAGGTTTTGCTCAAAATAAATTGTATAATCCAATTCCTTTAACTCCCAGTACCGAAATCTCCGATACTCTCTCAGATAAAGACATTCCCACTGGTCAGGGTGGGTTTGGTCGGGATTATCGGGTTCAGTTAAACAAGGGTGATAAGTTAGTAATTGATTTAATTTCGGAGAGTTTTGATACCATCATTACACTGTTAGCACCCAATGGCGCGACAGTGGCAGAAAATGATGATGGTCCGGATGGTACTAGCAATTCTTTACTGTTTACTCGCATTCATGAAACAGGAAACTATATTATCCGTGTCCGGTCTTTTGGGGAAACTGGGGTAGGGCCTTTTAAGTTGAAGGTGACAAAACTGCAAGCTGTGAAGTAATTTGTAATTCGTAATTCGTAATTCGTAGTTAGGGCGTAATGAATAAAGGTGAAGCCGTTATCCATCAAGGGTGTCAGGAACATGAAAGGTTAAAAAGGTGCAAGGAATCAGACTTGTGAAGATGAAAAGTTATACATTGATTGATTGCATAGTCAGATATTTTCACCAAGATAAATCCTCAAAACCCTGTTCCCTGTTCCCTGTTCCCTGTTCCCTATCCTCACAATTAAAATATGGTGAGGACACAGAGGAATAAGGCTTCTGTCCATTCAACGACTGCGCCATAGGTGTCTCCTGTGTGTCCACCTAATTTGTGATGAAACCATAACCCGGTTAGGGTGGCGATCGCACTGCCAGTTAATATCATACTGAGTGCTAAAAATAGATATTCTCTATCTAAAAGAGCCGGAAAAGCACTGAGGATTAATAGCAAAAATAGTCCCGGTAATAAATCTTTGTGTGAACGAATGGCTGCTTGATGAAATGCGCCTTTGCCTGTGGGTTTTAAATAAGGATATCGGGCGATGGCTAGTTGTTGTCCCCAGCGTCCCCATCCACAAGCTGCCATCAGCAGTAACCAACGGTGATCAGCAATATCTATTAAAGCTGTAGTTTTAAGTAATATTAAGGCGATCGCTGCCATTGCCCCAAATGCACCTGTAGCACTATCCGCCATCACCTCTAAGCGTTTTTCTGGGTTCCCCACCGCCAAACCATCCGCAGTATCCATTACCCCATCTAAATGCAATCCTCCCGTAATCGCCATCCAAAAACTTACTACCAAAGCACTACGAGTTAAAACTGGTATCCCCAGATAATTCATTCCGGTATCACATAACCCTAAAATCCCGCCAATCATTAGTCCTACTAGGGGCGCAAAACACGCCACCTTGCGGAAGTCTAGCCCGTTTATATAAGGCAGAGGAATACAAGTGTAAAAGATTATACTAGATAATAAATAAAAACCTAATTTTTTCCACCACCGAGGCTGATTCATCTTGTTAATTAATATACCTAAAGTGGCTAACAAATAGCCTCCATCCATCTAGCAATGTTAAAGCTTTAAATAAGATCGCCTAGAATTTAGAGACTCATTGAGAAAACTTTGTTATGCTGTTCTGTGTAATAACTTGTGCGAGTGCTGATTGCCACTAAATGCCAGTGAAATTAGCAAACAACACTAGTACCACCAAGAATTAGATTTTGCATTTTCCAATTAATAACTTACCCTAGTCTTATTAGACGATCGCCCTCCAAAGTTGATATTTTTGATATGTAGGGAGCCAACAGGCTGTGAAATTGACCTTGTAGCTGTGTTGTACCTTACCTTTGCTTATCTCCTATTTTCCTATGAGTCACCATCTACCCGACACCAGGATACCAGCTCCGTGTATTGTTAACACGGGAATAATTGTGAATAAGCTCGACATTCGGCGACTTTTGTCTGATTTAGGTCGAGTCCGCTACATCTACACCCAAGAAGGCAAATTACAGAGTGAGGGTGAAGGAGATGTGATGGAAGTTTTTGTTAATCCTCAAAGGTCTACTTTAGTTGCTAACTCTGCGCTTTATTTGAATGTTTATAGTTTTGATTACCTGGAACTCAAACAGTCGCCGCAACAAGAAACCTACTTTGATTTGTTGCAAGAAGGTATGTGTTTAAGGTTGATTCCCCTTTCCACGCCCTCACAAGAGCGCAAGGAGCGCAACTTGAATGTCAGTGCTATCGAAGCGATGATGGAGCAAGTATTCTCTGCCAAATGGGATGCAGAAATAGACGATGACTGTTCTGACTCATTTTAATTAGCAACTGAAAAAGCATATAATCAAAAAGTTGGTGATGTCCACCAAATCACCCCTAATAAACAGTTTGTAGTGGGGACTTCAGTCCCTCCAGCCAGAACTCAAGTCCTGACTACAAGCAAACATTTTTTATTTGGTTTGATGGCCCGGATATGATATAAGTCGTGAGGACTAAAATGTTCACCACGAATCAATTGCCAGCGTTTATATTTTTTTGTCCATACATTTAACGAAATAGCCTTAATTTTACCTTGAGTGCCAACTTTTCTTTTCAATCTCTAGCTGAATGTAGCCAGACAAAAGCTAGGGCGGGGGTATTTCACACTCCTCATGGCCCTGTGGAAACGCCTAGATTTATGCCTGTAGGAACCCTGGCAAATGTCAAAACTGTTACCCCAGATCAACTAAAAAGCACTGGGGCGCAAATGGTCTTATCTAATACCTATCATCTGCATCTGCAACCAGGGGAAAGGATTGTGGCGGGAGGTGGTGGTTTACACAAATTTATGGGCTGGAATGGTCCTATGCTCACCGATTCTGGTGGGTTTCAGGTATTCAGCTTGAGCGAAATGCGGAAAATTTCTGAAGATGGTGTAACTTTTCGCTCACCCCACGATGGACAAATTATTCATTTAACGCCGGAACGCTCCATAGAGATCCAAAATACTCTAGGGGCTGATGTGATCATGGCCTTTGATGAATGTCCCCCCTACCCAGCAAGTCGCCAAGATGTGGAAGCTGCAACTGGGAGGACTTATCGCTGGCTGGAACGCTGTATGGCGTTTCATCAACGTAGTGATCAAGCTTTATTTGGTATTGTTCAAGGAGGGGTGTACCTGGATTTACGCGCCCAAGCAGCCCAGGAGTTAGCTAAGTTGGATTTGCCTGGATATGCTATTGGTGGTGTGAGTGTGGGCGAACCTCCCGAACTCATGGCTGATATTGTGCGAACGACAGCGCCACTGTTACCACGGGATAAACCTCGGTATTTGATGGGTGTGGGGACTTATCGGGAAATGGCCATTGCGATCGCTTCTGGTGTAGATTTATT
>PWQB01000766.1 GCA_003556955.1 Nostocaceae cyanobacterium CSSed10_463m | reverse complement strand
GCACCCTGCCCCCTGCTCCCCTGCCTCTTCTCCCCTGCCCCCCTTGCCCAAATCGTGTCTCCACCCATCCAACTATCCTCTGTATCCCAACAGGTTGTAGACAATTCGTGCTAAAACCATCTATACTTGAGCGTTTACTTTAACCATGAGGAGGGAATTATTGCTGAACCACTAAATCTAACCGTGAGCCTGAGAGGCACTCGCGAAGTCCGGGATAACTGTCAGCTATTCCGCCTCACAGGTTTGTTAGACGCATTTTCTGAGCCGACGTTTCGCAAGGTACTCAGCAATAAAATTGATGAGGGTCCCAAGCATATTATCCTGGATCTCTCACAAATTGACTTTGTTGATAGTTCCGGCTTGGGCGCTCTGGTGCAGCTAGCTAAACAAGCTCAAACAGCCGACGGTACTTTGCAAATTGTCACAAATGCCCGCGTAACTCAAACGGTTAAGCTTGTTCGCTTAGAAAAGTTTCTAGCCCTGCAAACTTCAGTTGATGCAGCTTTAGAAAATATCAAGTAGTCTTGAATGTTTTATCTAAAGAAATGCATTCATCTGAACGAAATTATATCTGGGTCGCTTAGTTTATAGAAACGCTGACAAATAACCTCTCTCCTGGCGAGAGAGGTTAAAAAATTAGCTCCGATAAAAAATAAATTTTAGCCAAGTTAGTCAAAGAGCTTGGTTATTTGATACAATTGGTTGCTGCTCAAGATAAACTAGCAATCAAAAAAGGTTAAAATTAATAAATAATATTTGACAGTCTCGATTATCTTAGGTGTACCAACATGGCTAGTTTCAGAAATCATAAATTTCAACTATCTGAAGCAGCTTGCCCCACATAGCCCGTTAAGGAATGATGAATTTGTGACATCACAGGAAAAAGAGCTATTAGATGAACAAGATGGAACCCTCAAAGTGGATTCGTCTTGGCATCGAGCATTGTTGGCAACAACCGGGACATTACCTCTACAGATTACAGAGTCACAAATACAACAAATGTCGCCTTTGGCTTTAGCCTATATAGGTGATGCAATTTATGAATTATATGTTAGGATGTTCTATCTGTTGCCTATGCAACAGACAAAAGTCTACCACTGTTTGGTAGTAGCACAGGTAAGAGCCGAAACACAAGCGCTTCATTTGCGATCGCTTACTCCTCATCTGAGTCCAGCCGAATTAGAAATTGTCCGTCGAGGCCGTAATGCAGCATCAGGACGACCTAAGCGGGTTGACCCCAAAATCTATCAACAGGCAACAAGTTTAGAAACTTTAATTGGTTACCTGTATCTCACCGATTTCCCACGCTTAACCGAATTGTTGCAAAAACTCTATCTTGAGAAATAGTAAGTGGCTCAATCTCAGGATAGGAAACTCAGCACTTGGGGTTCAGTACATTCAAAGCATCACAACGTCCACCCAATAAACTATACCCAAAACTTATATGACTAGTAAACCCAGGAAAATTCAGACTCCTAGCGAACCTAATCGTGGCAAATCCCTGAAAGTGAAGGGCAAGCGGATTATTCCTAGTTCTATCAGAAATCCTCGTGTTGGCGATCGCGATAAAAAACCTGTGTCTCGAAGCACCAGTCCACATCGTATTGATCCCCATCCATCCCCAGTCTCAAAACCACCAGAAGATAATGATTTAATTTACGGTCGTCATCCAGTTTTGAGTGCTTTAGAAGGTGAACGGGGACTTAACCGCATCTGGATTACTACTCGTCTGCGTTATGACCACCGCTTTCATCATTTACTTTTGCAAGCCAAGGAAAATGGCACAGTCATTGATGAAGTAGAGCCAAGACGCTTAGACCAAATCACAGATAGAGCTAATCACCAAGGGATCGCGGCGCAAGTAGCCCCCCACGACTACATAGAGTTGCACGACTTAATTAACCAAGCCAAATCTGTCACTGAGCCAGTGATTGTAGTAGCTGATGGAATTACTGATCCCCATAATTTAGGAGCAATTATTCGCACAGCCGAAGCCATAGGCGCTCAGGGATTAGTGATCCCCCAAAGACGGGCTTCCGGAATTACTTCTACTGTGATGAAAGTGGCAGCAGGTGCTTTAGAAAACTTTTCTGTAGCGAGAGTCGTTAACCTCAGTCGCGCCTTAGAAGAATTGAAAGCAGCTGGCTTCTGGATTTATGGTACTGCCAGCACAGGTAGCGAACCCCTACATACAGTGAAATTCAGTGGTCCGATTGTTTTAGTTATCGGTTCAGAAGGCGAAGGTCTGAGTATGCTGACACAACGCTCCTGTGATGTCTTGGTTTCAATACCTCTTTTGGGCAAAACTCCTAGTCTCAACGCCTCAGTGGCCGCAGGTATGGCGCTTTATGAAATCTATCGCCAACGATCATTAAATACTTTGTACCTAGATAAATATCAAAAACCTCTTTAAAAAAATAGAGTAACAGAGTATAAAGAAATGTAAAAGAAAAAACAACAGCATATCCTTTCCTTTAATATTCAGTACCTCATTGATAAATCGGCTACAACCATGCAAACAATTTGGAATCACCTGAAGGAATCATTAATTAACACATTCCACAACCTAGGACTAGCTTGGTGGGTGGAAATAGTGACGCAAAATCCCAGTTGTACCTACTACTTCGGGCCATTTTTGAGTTCTGCTGATGCTAAAGTGGCACTCAAAGGCTACGTAGAAGATTTGGAGGTCGAAGGGGCGCAAGGAATACTTGTGAATGTCAAGCGCTGTAAACCAGGTAATTTAACAATTTCTGATGACTTGGGGGAAAGGATTGACCGCAAAGTAACGCCTGCCTTTAGCGGTCAGATATAATCTAAATTCAAAGGGTTAATTAACAGTAGGGCAAAAGCTAACATTTGTAGTACCTTTCTCAAGAAGTTTTCTTGGTTTCTAGGATACATCTAATGTTCAGATAGACCGTGTTAACCTGTGGACTGGATAGTGCCGACACTTCCAGGCGGATGTTAGCATTTTTGGATCAGCTTCCATAGTTCTCAGTTCACCCTTGGGAACTATGGCAGTTTAATAAATCCACCAGGAAAAAAATTAAAATTTAAAATTATAAACCTTATCCATCATGAAAGTGGAGTTTTTGTCATTGCGACGTAAGGAAGCAATCTCACCATCTTGACTCTTATCCATCATGAAAGTGGAGTTTTTGTCATTGCGACGTAAGGAAGCAATCTCACCATCTTGACTAAAAACTACAGTTCTCAAAGTAGACAAGGTTCATATTCAAAATTACCAGATTTGTGTCTTTTGGTATATGACTTGCTTTGGTGAGAATTTAAAATGGAACTATGGCAAGAATCCTAATTATTATTAGTAACCACAGATAAACGTAAATGTAGATGCATTCTCACACACAGAATGCTTTTCCACGGGGAATACAGATTAGTTTATCTGTGTTTTTTTTTCGCCCTTATTCTTGAAAATTTAACTAACTATGAATTAGTGATTATTTTGTCATGGACTAAAGTTAGGGTAAAATTCAGTGACTACAACACTTTTAGAGGCTAACTCAATTCAGTCTTTGTTAGGTAAAGAGGCAGAAAACCTACTCACATACAAGGCAAAAGTTTCTCAAGATTTACTACATTTACCAGGTGCAGATTTTATAGATCGAGTTTGGATAAATAGCGATCGCCATCCCCAAGTTTTGCGTAATCTTCAGCAGCTTTACTCTCACGGTCGGTTAGCAAATACTGGCTATCTCTCTATCCTACCAGTAGACCAAGGAATTGAACACTCGGCGGGGGCATCTTTTGCGCCTAATCCGAGTTATTTTGATCCCGAAAATATTGTGAGATTAGCCATAGCAGGGGGCTGTAACGCCGTTGCGACGACTTTAGGCGTATTAGGTAGCGTTTCGCGTAAATATGCTCATAAAATCCCCTTCATCGCCAAAATCAACCACAACGAACTGCTAACTTTTCCCAATCAATATGATCAGATATTGTTTGCTGATGTGAAACAAGCCTGGAATTTGGGCGCTGCGGCGGTAGGCGCGACAATTTACTTTGGTTCCGAACAATCGGCTCGACAAATTCAGGAAGTTAGCCAAGCTTTTAAATACGCCCATGAATTGGGTATGGTGACAATTCTTTGGTGCTATCTGCGTAATAGCGCTTTCAAACAAGACCAAGACTATCACGTTGCGGCTGACCTCACCGGACAGGCTAATCATTTAGGTGTGACGATTGAGGCGGACATTATTAAACAAAAGTTACCTGAATGTAATCATGGTTACAGTGCAGTAGCCAAGGCCACTAACCAGAGTTATGGCAAAACTGATGAACGAGTTTATACCGAATTAACCAGTGATCACCCCATTGATTTGACTCGTTATCAAGTGCTGAATTGCTACTGTGGACGTGCGGGATTAATTAATTCTGGTGGTGCATCTGGTAAAGATGATTTTGGCGAAGCTGTGCGGACAGCAGTGATTAATAAACGGGCTGGTGGTACTGGGTTAATTTCTGGGCGGAAGACTTTCCAGCGTCCCTTTGAGGAAGGTGTGAAACTGTTTCATACAATTCAGGATGTTTACTTGTCTCCAGAGGTGACTATAGCTTAACGTGAGTTCGATAAGCTGGATATGACCCCTCTCCAAACCTCTCCCCTGCAAGGAGAGAGGCTTAAAAAGCCTATTATTTCGTACCACGTTAGAGATTT
>PWQB01000432.1 GCA_003556955.1 Nostocaceae cyanobacterium CSSed10_463m | reverse complement strand
TGTGAGGAGAATCTCAACTTTTTTGCTAAAATTTACGGTTTAAATCGAGAAGCAAGGCAAAAACAAGTACAGGAAACTCTCGCCTCTGTCAATTTATTAGATAGAGCTAAAAGTCCTGTAGAAACTCTCAGTGGTGGAATGCGGCGACGGTTAAATATTGCCGTTGCTTTGGTACATCAGCCACATTTGGTAGTTTTAGATGAACCAACTACAGGATTAGATATTGAAGCGAGATATGAAGTTTGGGAATTGATTCAAAATTTAAAAAGTCAGGGAATTACTGTTTTATTAACTACACATTTATTAGATGAAGCCGAGCGACTGTGTGACAAAATTGGCATTCTCAAAAATGGTCAGATTATCGCTGAGGGGAGTTTAGAAGATTTACGGACTGTGATTCCCGCCGCAGAAATTTTAGTAGTCCAAACTAATCAACAAGAGCAAGCGATCGCTCGCGGAAAAGAATATGGTTTGATACATAAATATTATGGTAATCAATTAGCTTTTTGGTTGCCGCAATCTCTAGAATTAAAAGAAATTATCACCCGATTTGAAGGGATAGAATTTGATTCAATTTCCCGGCTACCTGTGGGATTAGAGCATATTTATTTAGAGGTGACACAAGGTAGTTAAAATATGGCGTTGCTGAATTAGAGTATGAAAGTCAAAAATTCCATCTCTCAAACTCTGATTCTCAGCGTCTGTGCGCCTCTGCGTGAGACAAACTCATACTTTTACCATTATAAAGTCGCTGCGAGTTCCTGTAAGCGATCGCCTCCATCCCGAAACACAGGCCAACCATCACCCACTAGCACCGCTTCAATATTAGGAAGTGCTGCCAGCCGTTGCACAGAAGCCACAGCCGCCTTGCGATTCAGTAACTTCTCATCAGGCAAAATTGTTAAACTACCAGCCTTGCGGGCGCGTACCAAGTCCCCTGTGATTAAAGTTGTTTCCTCCAGTAACAAAGCCAACTCACCCGGAGTCTTAGAACCGTGGAGTTCCAAAACCTGTAAACCGGGAACCACCTCATCACCATCAGCCAACCAGCGATCGCAATGTATGGGAAAATAATCTTTCTCCCCCACAGGGCCAGCAATCTTGGCATACGTTTGATCAGCAATTTCCTTCGCAGACCTGACGTGTTCAGAATTCGTCAACACAATCCAAAGCACACTACCCAGGGATTTCAGATGATTCCAATCATGATTTGATAAAGCTACGGGGTCAACCAAGACATTACCACCTGGGCGAACCCAAGCAATCCCATTGAAATCGATATTTCTTGCCGGATTGAAAGTAGACCAGCCATATAGATCGGGACGGTGTAGGGATTTCATAATGATTCTGGGTCAGTACCTTCAATAACTCTGGATTTATAGTTCAGCATCAATAATGTATCAATAATCCCGTCTATAATTCAATGCTTATAGAGATTAATTTGCAATTATCTGCCTTATGGCTGGGGAATTGCCTAAAACCCTTTTGGTGTCTAAGTTTGACCATCCGTTTATTTTTACCCCACCCCTTACCCCGCAAAAATCCGGTTCCCTCCTCGCTTGCACTGGAGGGATATCATAAAAATAACAAATCTCTAGCTTTGGGGGGATGATTATTGTGAAATTTTAAAATGGTATACCTGATGTAGAAAAATTTGTTTCTTGCATCCACTTAAGGATAATTTAGTGGGGATTTCTTTATATCTTGAGAATCAGCTAGACTTGCCAGATGATCGAGAAAATAATTTGATATGCTAAAAAATCAAAAAATTAGACATTATTTTGGGGTGATATATTTACTTGTGTATTGATCCCCAGTTAAGCAATAAATAGCAAAAATCAATCCCTACCTAAATGGGGGAGATTTAAAATCTTGCTAAATCAGAGATAGAGAAAAAGTACAGCAAGACGATGTAGTATCGCTGAAAAAAAATTGGCAATTACATCAACTTTCTCAGCTAGCAAAAATATCTAAAAAAAGGTTATTGACTCTACGAAAAATATGATTAGTGTTAGAAGTAGTCCTAGTTCAAAAGCTGGATAAGCATCAAAAATTCAGGAGATATTTTTTATGATGATGATGATGACTGAAACCATGACCACCGAAATGCAAAACTGCATGAACGCTTGCATGGAGTGTCACAAAATGTGCATGGAAACCATGACTTACTGCATGAGCAAAGGTGGTCAGCAAAAGAACATGAGCATGATGAGTATGATGCGCGACTGCTCCGAAATGTGCATGATGTGTATGAACATGATGATGGGCGGTTCTGAGTTCATGGGACGTACTTGTATGCTTTGCGCTGAAATGTGCGATCGCTGTGCCGCAGCTTGCGAACAAATGAGCCAAGACCAAAAAATCATGCAATGTGCTGCCTCTTGCCGTAGATGTGCAGAAGCTTGCCGAGCCATGCAAATGATGCCTGCTTAATTTCATTACCTAGCAGAAGTTTCTCTGCAACCTATGATTCAAGCGCTCAGGCTTTAAGGTTTGAGCGTTTGAAGTTTTGTAGTCAGCCAATTGCCGCTAAACTGGCATCTACGCAGTACAAAGCTGATGTCTGATGAAACATCTCAAATCCACTTCCCAAGACTTGCGTAACTTGTTTGAAAGTAGTATCACCATTGAATATGTAGCCGAATCCCTCCAAGCTATATCAGCCGAAAAGCCGATAACAGAGGTACTGCATTGGATGAAAGAGCAAGATTTTGATGTTGTTGGTGTGGAAATAGAAAATAGGATTACTGGCTATGTGGAACGCTCTAGTTTGGTGTCAGCTAAATGCGGTCAATGTAGTGACTATCAAAAGTTATTTCATCCCCAAGAACTAATTGCAATTTCAACTCCTCTGCTGAAATTATTACCCATCCTGCAAAAAACACCACGCTTGTTTGTCCTCGACTGTAATCAGGTAAGCGGGATTATTACCTGTGGTGACTTGCAAAAAGCACCAGCGCGAATGTTGCTGTTTGGCTTAGTGACACTTTTGGAGATGAATTTACTGCGGTTAGTGCGACTATATTATCCTCACAACTCTTGGCAAAAATTCCTCAAACCTGACCGCTTAGAAGTGGCACAACGATTATGGCGAGAAAGTCAAGCAAGAAACGAAGCTACAGATTTGTTGGATTATCTTCAGTTTTGTGATAAACGAGAATTGGTTTTAAATCAACCCCAACTTCTTCAGCAACTAGGCCTGAAATCGAAACGGTTTGGCGAGCGTTTTCTCAAATCTGCGGAACAATTGCGAAACCGATTGGCGCACGCCCAGAATTTAGTTAGTGCCTCTTCTTGGATAGAGTTGATTTCTCTGGCTGAGGCCATGGAAATGCTGTTAGTTCGCTGTGAAGAAATTGATTTCTGACCCTACCAATTACGCCATCTACCTGGGGATGTGGTCTCATTTTTAGATTTTAGATGATCACCTTGCAATAAAGATTGATATTCAGTACTACTAGCCCAACGGTCAATTTCTCTCGCACGTAGAACTGGTACTGGATGACTTAATTGGGCTGTGCGAGCTTCTTTAACCATTTCACCCAGTTCGGTTTTACTGATATCATCGTAAGCACGAGCTTGGTCAACAAAAGCATCTAAGTTAAGTTGCGGAGCCAGAGTCGGTGAACCACCTGCTAACTTCATTAATACCGACATTACTACTTTCGGGTCTTGGGTGGCTAGCAATGCGGCGCGATCGCAGGTAAACTCAGCACAGCGTACCCATTCCAATAACTGCGCCTGGATAGCTTGAGCCAGAAATGTGCCAACATTGGGTACAATTGCGGCTGCTAACACCAATATATTTACAGGTGTTAAATAAACACTATGGTCACATTTCAGATGCCCTAACTCATGGGCAATGACTGCCTGGATTTCCTCTGGTGTCAGCATATCAACTAAGGAGGTATGCAGCACAATAAAAGGTTGCTTACCCCGCATAGCAAAGGTGTAGGCATTAGGAGCCGGATGTTGGCGGATATATAACTGGGGAGGCTCTATATCCAGGATTTTGCAGGCTTCTAACAATAATTTGTGTAAATCAGGTAGTTGTTTTTCACCAACTAACACACTGGCGGCAATATTTTCTACATAAAAAACCTGTTCTGCCATTGGACCAAGCCAATTTCGCACCATCATATCCAGACCTGGAATCTGCTTGAGGGATGTGGTGGCTTGTAGGTCTAATGGATGACGAAAGGAGTCAGCTTTTAAACCGATGAGTGGAGTTTTAAACAAAGACATGATATAGCAAGCTGGAAAAACAAAATATCAACAGCCTCCCATAGCTAGTATAACGATTGCTTTGTGAGTGCTGAGTAGGGGCGGGTTTACAGATATCATTTAACATCAACGAAAAGATTACTGAACCCGCCCCTACTGTCCAGTCCTCTAGTTAAGTTGAAATCGACGCTGGGGGAATACTGCTACTAGAAGCTAGTTCTGTATCTGTAGGCGCATCACCCACACGCAGAATTTTCGCTCCTAGTTGCTGTAATTTGATATCAATCCGATCATAGCCACGGTCAAGATGATGTAATCCCTGAAATGTCGTTTGTCCTTCTGCTGCTAGTCCTGCTAAAACTAATGCTGCTGATGCCCGTAAATCTGTACCTATGACTGGTGCG
>PWQB01000606.1 GCA_003556955.1 Nostocaceae cyanobacterium CSSed10_463m | reverse complement strand
GCTGTTGTGCGGTTGAATGCAAATTGTCCAGGGTTTTGTGCGTGACCAATTCTAGCTGTAAATAAACCATAAGCTATGGTTTGAGCATACATATCAGCAAAACTTTGATTATCTATATCCAGAATCAATATTTGTTTAAATGTTTCTTTTAATTGATGTAATTGTTCTGCGGATGTTTCTTTTTCCAAAGATAAGAAAATAGCAGTTCTAATAGTTTTAGTGTAATCTGCCATTTGTTGAGCCAAATCATAATAGTTATTAATATCTTTGGCTTTTTGATCAAGAAATAATTGCAGTAATTCGGTAATGGGTTGTAAATCATTAACTAGGATAATTTCACCTTGTTCTAAATCAGCTAATTTAGCAGTTTTTTCACATTGTCCATCTACATACCAACGAAATTCTAGGTAATTAGTTAAAATCAAGTTATAGCCAATGTTTGATTCTAAATAACGTTTGAGTTGTTCGGTTTTCTCTGTTTTAGCTAAATCGACATTAATATCTTTAGCTTCTATATATCCTAAAACTCGATCATTTTTTCTGATAGTGAAATCAGGAATACCTTCTTGATTACCTTTTTCTTCAATTCTGGCATTAATTCCAATCATTAAACCTTCAATCAGTCGTTGTAAACTGGGGTAATGACTGCGTTCTCCACCGCGTTTAATATTGGTTTGTATGTCTTGGATATAGTTGGTAAATTCAATCATGGGTAGTAGAACAGGATGATTATTTATAATAATTTAGAGTAATACTTTTAAAGTATGAATAAACTATTATGGCAGTTCTTGGTTGAGTTAGATACAAGAACCCCACCCCCAACCCCCTCCGGTGCAAGCGAGGCTACCGTGTACACACAAGTCTTATCAAGTTGCCTAACAGCGTTTCGATCCCCCCTAACCCCCCTTGAGAAGGGGGGGAAATTTCTTAAAGTCCCCCTTTTTAAGGGGGATTTAGGGGGATCAGATCACTTGTGTGTACACCGTAGCGCAAGCGAGGAGGGGGCTATGATGTACTTCATTGAAGTGCATACCGTTATACCTGTTATTAATATACGAAGCTGATTTGAGAAATAGCTTAAAATTTCAGAAATTTTTCCCGACGATACCAGCAGCGAATGCGTTCGGGTGAAACACCGAGGAAATAAGCAATAATTACTATTTGATTGAGTATGGTAGTTTGAAATACGCCTTTTTTCAACCATCTCCGGGCTGAGGTGATAATGGGTACAGGAATAATGGCAATTTTACCAATAAGTTTTAAACGCTGGATGAGTTCAAAGTCTTCCATGATGGGCAATTCTGGAAAGTTGCCAATTTTCTGGAATATTTCTGTGGTTACAAATATTGCTTGATCACCATAAGGCATTTGAAAAAAATGCGATCGCCAGTTTACTCCTTTTTCTACCCATCTCAAAGCCAAGTTGGGCGCATCAATTCGCAAGGCGAAAGCACCAGCTACTGTTTTGGGCTGTTGGAGGGCGTTACGAACCATTTTATCAAAGCCAGCAGGTAAGCAGGTATCGGCATGAAGAAACAGCAGAATGTCGCCAGTTGCAGCTATCGCACCGGTGTTCATTTGCAGCGCACGACCAGGGGCAGATAAAATAACTTTGACACCTAAAGACTGAGCTATGTTTACAGTGTCATCTTGTGAGCCACCATCCACTACTATTAATTCTACATTTGTACTGGGTTGAGTAGAGGCGATCGCATTCTCAATATTTGCCGCTTCGTTGAAGGTGGGGATAATGATCGAAATTGTGTTATTCACTGGGATTTGTCTCACGCAGAGGCGCAGAGAGGATAACAATTCAAAATTCAAAATTCAAAATTCAAAATTAAGAAAGCCAGACATAATAAGGCTTTGCTTATGGGTATCTGTCGCATTCTTTTTTTTAGTCGTATAATTTTAGACTCAACAACGCCTTTAATTTAAAACCCCCTTCCGCGTGAATGAGAGGAAGAGGGTTTACGAATTACGAACTACGAACGCTGATTAAAGGATGGCGCAGATGAGATTATTTGTGATAGCAACAGATACTAAAATCCGGATCGCAGATTATATGGATTACGCTGATTACGCAGATTTTTTTTATTTGCTAACATAATTAAAATCTGTGAAATTCCTGAATCCGTCTCATCCTTGTCTAGGAATTATCCTAATATCCCCCTTCTTCTTCGTATTCTGGCTGTCTTTCTTTGATTTTCTTGGGAATGTTGACTGGTTTTGGTGCGTCTTCCCAAGCGTCGCCTTCTAAATCGTCGTAGTCGTCGTATTCGTCGGCGTAAGGTTTGCTGTAAGGCTGGGGTTGGGGTTCATATCTGGCTGGTGGTTCTTGATATCTATCGCTACCAGTGGCTTCACTCCAGTTGTCTTCTTCGTCGTCTTCGTATTCTATGGGTTCGTACTGTCGCGCCCGCATGACTTGACGCTGGGGAATTTCTTCTTCCACATAGTCTTCTGTCCATTCTTCCTCAACTACGGGTTCGGGAGCGCGAACTCTGGTTCTGGGTGGTTGTAATGGGACTCCACTGGGTAGCTGATTGGCTGGCGACACTGTGCGCGGAGTATAGCCATATTCTTCTTCGGCTTCTCGCTCCCACGGTGCTTTACCTATGCCTAAGCGCTCTAGTACACCCACTGTTAACTGATTAACTCGTTCTTCGGCTCCTTCAAAGACAATCAACCTGCTGGGGCCAGTGCTGACGATTTCATCCACCGAGAACTCGTAGGTGCTGAGAAATTGGTCGGGAATCTGGGGTAATCCTAGAGAAGCAATGACTATAGAGAGAATTTTTCCAGTTTCACCATTGAATTTGAAACCCCGCACCCTACCTAAGACTTCACCTGTTTCTGTGATTACTTCCCAGTTAATCAGGTTACTTAAGGTTTCAACTTCGATGTCTTCTATGGCATCTTCGTTATCAACTAAAATTACATCACCGATTTGGTTGACGGTGCTGAGGTACATATATCGTGGCAAACTCGAAATAGAGATCAGGCTGTCTCGCAGACCAATTGCCACAACCTCTCTTTGATCGATATCAACCCAAAGCTGATTGACGACACCGAGCCGTTTGCCGTTGTCACGAGTAATCACCTGGGTGTTTAATATGTCGGAACGCCTAATTATCTGTTCAGAGGTCATTCTATACCGAGTCCTGATCTCGAATCCGGTTTATCTATACACTATTATTAACAAAAACTCAAGCAGATGTATGGGATGATTTTAATTTAATTCCCAAAACTTGAGTGTAAGCTCCTCTGGCTTGAGTAACGCCAATGGTGCGCTCGGCTGATTCTATCATCGGACGACGCAAACTCACAACTATAAATTGTGCTTGTTGGGCTTGTTGTTTAATCATTCTAGCTAATCGCTCGACGTTTGCCCCATCTAAAAACATATCTACTTCGTCAAAGGCGTAAAATGGCGAGGGGCGGTAGCGTTGCAAGGCGAAGATGAAACTTAAGGCTGTGAGGGATTTTTCACCCCCTGACATGGAAGCTAAACGCTGTACTGGTTTACCTTTGGGGTGGGCGACTAAATTTAGTCCACTGTTAAAGATATCTTCAGGATTTTCTAGTTGTAAATAGCCGTCACCGTCGGAAAGTATGGCGAAAATCGATTGAAAGTTTTCGTTCACAGCATCGAAGGCTTCTGTAAAAGCCCTTTGCCGCAAGGTGGTAAAGTTTTCAATGCGTAAAAGTAATTCGGTGCGTTCCCCTTCTAGGGTTTGCAATTTTTCCGTTAGTTCCTGAAGACGGTTGTTGGTGCGTTCGTATTCTTCCAAAGCCAACATATTCACGGGTTCCATCGCCTGTAAGCGTTTGGCTAGGCTGCGGAGTTCTTTTTGCAAGTCCTCTAAATCGACTTTATCGGGGACTTCTGGTAAAGGATTGGGTAATTCTGCGCCAGTTTCTCGCAGTTGGTTTTGCAATGCTGTCAAGTCTTCTCGCCGTTTTGTTTGGGTTTCTTGGAGTTTTTGGATTTCCCATTGCAGTTGTTGTTGTTTGAGAAGTTGCGATCGCACTTCCTGTTCTGTTGCGTCGCGTTTTTGTTTTTCTTCCCCTAGATTCTGCTCCATTTGGCTCAAATTCGCCTGGATTTCGCTGATTTGAGTGTTGAGTTCGGAATGCTGATTTTGCAGGGTGTGGAGTTGATTTTGTTGGCTGGTTTGCTGTTCCTGATATTGATTAATTTTGGTTTCAGCTTCTTGAATTTTCTCTTGCGATCGCTGTTGCTGAATTTCCAAATTTTTTAATCTTTGCTGGGCATCCCTTAATTGTCCCTCTCGCTGTTGCAATTGTTGCTCTTGGCTTTTAATAGTTACTTGGATTTCTTGCCATTCGCTAGGGGTTTGAGAGTCTTCTAACTCGGCTAAAGCTTGTCGCAATTGTTGCAACTCACTTTCTTGTCCTGGTAATTCCCGATCCAAAATTGACAACCGAGATTGGGCGACGGTGATTTTTTCACTGTTTTGGGTAAGTTGCGATCGCGTCCCCTCTAATTGGGCTGTTAAACCCTGAATATCCTTTTGCAGCTGTGACAACTGTAACTGCTGTTCTCGTCGCCCTTGTCTGGCTTCTGTGAGGGCTTGGGTAAGTTCTTTGGTTCTGGCGGATAAAGTGGCGATCGCCTCGGTACAACGTTCGATAATGCGTTCAATATCCGCCAAACGACTCTTTAAAGCCACAACT
>PWQB01000695.1 GCA_003556955.1 Nostocaceae cyanobacterium CSSed10_463m | reverse complement strand
GCTAGTCCTGCTAAAACTAATGCTGCTGATGCCCGTAAATCTGTACCTATGACTGGTGCGCCCGATAACTTAGGTACTCCCCGGACAAAGGCCGCATTGCCTTTAACACGAATGTCTGCTCCCAAGCGATTTAACTCGGAGGCATGACGCAGGCGATTTTCAAAGACGGATTCGTTAATCAGGCTATCACCGTCTGCCACGCTCAGTAAGGACATAAATGGCGCTTGCATATCCGTAGGAAAACCCGGATGAGGTAAGGTTTCAATATCCCTAGCTCTGAGAGTTTCTGCTGGCAAGATACGTAAACAGTCGGGTGCATCCTCAATGATGGTTAAACCAATTTCTCGCAGTTTAGCAATAACTGGGATGAGATGGTTTGGTAACACTGGCGACAGACTAATTTCTGAACGGGTGATGGCTCCAGCGACTAAGAAGGTTCCTGCCTCAATGCGGTCAGGAATAATGCTGTAGTCCAGAGAGTGCAACTTGGGTACACCGACGATAGTAATCTGACTACTACCTGCACCTTGAATCTTGGCTCCCATAGCGTTACAGAAATTCGCCAAATCAACCACTTCCGGCTCCCGTGCGGCGTTTTCAATAATGGTTTCACCATCGGCGAGGGTGGCGGCCATCATTAAAGTTTCTGTTGCGCCCACACTGGGGCTATCTAGGTAAATTTTGGCTCCTTGTAATCTGCCATTGCTACCTGGAACATAAGCATTACAAATGCCATGTTCAATCTGCACTTCAGCCCCCATCGCTTGCAGTCCACGGACGTGCAAATCAACGGGTCTGGCTCCAATGGCACAACCACCTGGTAACGGCATTTGTGCTGTTCCTAGCCGGGCTAATATTGCGCCAATGGCAAAAAAACTAGCCCGAAGTTGGGTAACCAGTTCGTAGGGGGCTTTTGATGTGGTAATTTCGCTGGCGTTGATATCTAAAATGTCGCCTTCTCTGGTGAGACGAACACCTAATGCTGATAAAACCTGACTCATCCGCTCTACATCTGCCAATAATGGCACATTGCGAATGCGACAATCACCTGAACACAGCAAGGAGCCAGCCATGATTACCAGCGCTGAATTTTTCGCACCACTGATTTTTACATGACCTCGCAAAGGATGCCCACCCCATATTTGCAAGACTGAGGAGTCTACTTCAGGGGAAAGCTTGGCATCTGGTAAGCTGCTAGAAGGATTAATAAGCCTACCTCCAAAAACAATAGGTAATTTTATAGGTTAGAAGTTGGTTTCGA
Organism: Nostocaceae cyanobacterium CSSed10_463m; assembly: GCA_003556955.1. The sequence goes on along the minus strand of PWQB01000695.1, from coordinate 3,449 downwards.
TTCTACAGTAAAGAGTTGGTTAGTCTACATTTTGTCTAACATCTTGTATAAATAATTGGGGTTTGAGATTTTCATTAAAGTCTATAAACAAGCTATAGCAAGGTTTATGAATATTTAATCATTTTAGCCAGATGGGAAGACAAAAAAAAATTACAGCATCATTTAGCGATCGCTTCCCTATAGGACTTGACAAAAATAAATTTTTGAGTAATAATAAGGAATTGTCGATAAATATCGATGCCAGCGGAACTGGCGGAATTGGCAGACGCGCTAGATTCAGGTTCTAGTGCCGCAAGGCTTCCGGGTTCAAGTCCCGGGTTCCGCATATTAATTTGGGTTTAATCCCAAATATTTAACCCCTAATTGTGTTAACCAGTCTACAAAACTCTTTAGTTAAACAAATCCGCAAGCTGCACTCTACCAAAGAGCGTCACAAGCAGCAATTGTGTTTATTAGAAGGAACACACCTGCTACAAGAAGCTTGTGTGATGAATTATCCTTTGGTAACAGTGTGTTGCACCCCAGAATGGCAAACGTCTCACCCGGAACTCTGGGAAGCAGCTTGTCGCCACAGTGAACGGGTGGAAATCGTTAGTCAAGAAATTTTAGCGGCGATCGCCACCACGGTGCAACCAGATGGTGTAATTGCTACAGCTCAACGGTTGATTCATCAAAATCAAGTACCGTTTACTGGTTTAGTCCTCGCCTTGGAAACTATCCAAGATCCTGGGAATCTAGGGACGATCATTCGCACTGCTGCGGCTACGGGCGCAACTGGGTTATGGTTGAGTGACGATAGTGTAGATGTAGATAGCCCTAAAGTTTTACGCGCTTCTGCGGGTCAGTGGTTTCGTGTCCCTACAGCAGTCAGTGAAGATTTGCAAGCCACCGTAGCACAAAGTCAGCAAGCCCAAATGCAGGTAGTAGCAACTTTACCCACAGCAAATTTAACTTACTGGGATGTAGACTGGCGCAAACCAAGTTTAATTTTATTGGGTAATGAAGGGGCTGGTTTGTCTCCCGATTTAGCTAACATGGCTGACAAGCAGGTGAAGATCCCTCTGAGTCCAGGAGTAGAATCTTTGAATGTGGCGATCGCAGCTGCTTTAATGATGTATGAGGCTCAAAGGCAAAAAATTCGTAATTCGTAATTCGTAATTCGTAATTCGTAATTCGTAATTGCTATTTATTGTGTTTTTTGTCAAGATATGCTTCAATATCAGCAATAGCCTCCTCCAACTCTGCTAAATCAATATCAATTAAATCCTCAATCAGCTCTCCTTCATCTCTACTGCTATGAGCAAGTTTTGGTTTCGCTTCAACTTCAGTAGAACGTTCTTGCAAAATATCCTCTAAATGCTCTAGAGATTTCTGCAACTCTTGATCTGCGGCGTGGCGCTGTTGATCCTGATTTTGTTGCATAAAAATTAAAAATTTTGATTTACTGCTGTTGCCTGGATTACAGTCTATTTAAGTAGAAACACAGTATTAAATCATACTTAATACTGTATCAACTTTACTCATTAAAAAGCTGAATGGCAAGGTCAGGTAATTAGGAAACGCTATGGTTTTTGGTGTTTGGCTCCCGTTGACTTTGGAGATGAGGATTTTCTATGTGTTGATTTAAACTTTGGGCCATCTCCACGGCGACAATAATTAATTGCTGTTCCATGCGCCCACTGCTGCCCTCATCACTGACCTTTGGATAAATATGCGGGTTGGATAGCATGGCGGCTAACAGTTGAGATGCCGTTTGTTTGAGTTCATTGTCTGAGTTCACAGGCTTATTCCCTCCAGCCCAATGGTGGCTCAATCATGGTCTGATCCGACTTACCAGCCCGAACACCTGGCTTATCAACAATCTTGACGGTGGTAGCTTGGGGGCCTTCTTCGCCTTCTACAAAGGAAAAATGCACAGCTGTGCCAATTTCTAAGCGGTCAAAGTCATGATGGATCACACTGTTACGGTGGAAGTAGATTTCATGACCGTCTAAAGTTTTCAAGAAGCCATAGCCCCGATCTTTAAACAGTTTGGTGATTAGTGCCGTTGTTTCCTCCGATTCTTCTTGATTTTGAGCGCGATCGCTTTCATGTTGCCGTTGGTTGAGTTTAACTAGTTGCTGACGCGCTGCATTAAAAGTATCCCGAATCACTGCGTCTAAAGGGTCGTATTGGTTACTCTCTGCGGGATTTCGTTCTGCTACCAGTTCGTGACCGGGTGGTACAGTCAAATCAATCCGCACACGATAAGGTGAACCACTCCGGGGACGATCATGTACCTTTTCAATGGCAATATGGCAGCTACTTATGTGATCACAAACATTTTCTAGTTTGGCAATTTTTTCATGAACTAAATTATCAATTGCATTTGTTTTTTCAAGATTGCGATAGGTAATTTCTGGTGGTACTTTCATATTTTTGTCAGGTTTCAAATAGGCTATTGACAAGCATCAATTTTGATATTCCCAAAGGCCAAAGCTTGTCTAGGTAAAAGTTAATGGTTGATGGCTGGTTTGGGCTGTTGCCAGCAGATCACGAACTTGATCATCTGTAGTTTGGGGAAAGTCTTCGTACCATAAACCCACACTATAAAAGGGGTCTGGTGTAGCTGCACAAACGATTTCATCCACGGCAACTTGTAACTCTTGGCAAGTGGTGCTAGCAGCCACGGGTACAGCAATAACAATTTTCGCGGGGTGCTGTCGCCGCACAGATGCCACGGCCGCCCACATAGTAGCACCTGTGGCTAAACCATCATCTACTAAAATGACTATGCGTTCTTGTAAATCAAGCTCAGGGCAATCGCCTCGATAAAGACGTTCCCGACGTTCTAATTCTCGTTCTTCCTGAGCTGCTACTCTGGCAATTTTATCCTCAGAGATGTTCACCAAGTTGATAATGTGTTCATTAATAATTCGGACTCCGCCGGATGCGATCGCTCCCATTGCCAGTTCCTCTTGCTCAGGTACACCCAATTTACGCACCACAAGCACATCTAAGGGAGCATTTAAGGCTTGTGCAACTTCAAAGGCAACTGGTACACCACCCCTGGGTAGAGCTAATATAATCACATCTGAGCGATTAGCATAGTCTAATAACTTTCGGGCTAAAACTTGACCTGCTATTGTACGATTTTGAAATAGCATGGTATAATTCTCCTGGTATTTTTCCTAAGAATAAAGTTTTATCTTTTAACGGGCGTTTTCTTTTGTTATCTGAATTGATCATAGAAAACTACCCATAGCATGACCTCTGACTAACGAGGCGATATCATTTATTTATCGATCTATCTAGTGGTAGATATAGCAAAAGTCACTTAATTTTGGATTTACGTCATTACGTTGGCGTTAGCCTTCCCGCAGGGTACGATAGCGACGTAATCGCCTAAAACTCTGCGATTGCTTCCCTTCACGGAGCCTGTTGCGAGCGTAGCGTGGCAATCCGGTCGC
>PWQB01000455.1 GCA_003556955.1 Nostocaceae cyanobacterium CSSed10_463m | reverse complement strand
TACCACCTGTCTTAGGTTGAGCTTCCGACCAGAGAAGGCTACCATAACCTTCTGGCATCACCCAAACTTTGGTAATGTTGAGTGAAACAGACTCACCCCGGAAGTTCATAACATGGGGGCCAGTTACTTGGCTGGTTAACTGTGCTTTTTCTTTTTCAAATTGTTCTAAGGACAGAAAAGGCAGACCAAGTATGACTGAAATTTCGTCTTTGAGTTTGAAGTAGCCAGCACTTGCTAATACTTTTACCAGTGCATCTTCTACTTTGGATTGTCCGACTCCTAAATTCGCCCCAAAGTCTGCTGCTAGTTGACCCACAGCATATCCATTACCTTGATACTCCAACCATAAATCCATGAGAGGGTCAGTAGCTCTGGCTTCAAAAACGCCACCCCTAACCTGTTCTATGGACATTTTTTTAACGTTGGCAGGTACGAACACTACATTAGCTGGTTCGCGGCTGATACAAGTCTTGGTGGAAGTTCTGCCTAAATCAACACTGAGAATCGCTTTGCCAGAGCCAACATTTGGTTTATTGGTTGCAGGATTAGCATTCATCGGGGTAGATGCTGACACTCTATTGAGAGGTATGGCAGCGGCATTCATCGGGGTAGCTGCGGAAGGTTGGTCTGTCATGAAAGCTCCTGATCCTTACTTAACTTTAAAAATTTATCATGCTCATCTTACAAACATTTGAGCTACCAAAAATTCTAGGTTCAGTCAAGTGTAGCTAGAAATACGTCAAATGTTTAGTTTAGGCAGTCATAATTTCAGCATCATTTAGCATAGTGTAGGCGAATTTGACTAGGTTTAACCCTCAATTTCAACTAAAATCAACATATTTTAGCTTCTAATAATTATCTGTTGGGGTTTGAGTAACTAGGCAAAAATGCTAAAAACCAACTCCCCAGCACGATTGTATATCTAGGGTCAAGGTACTTGTCCACAGGTTCGTACTGACTACCAATACGTATCTTGGATATGTTAGCAAATTTACTCACGCATTGCTACCTATAATTGTATAAAATAGAAACAATATCAAGTATATATTGCTAATGGCTAGGGAACAGCTGAGGTAGGCAGGGGAGCAGGGGGGATCAAGAACAAATATGGTCTGATCAAATGGGGCAATTTATTTTCTGGAAATCCCTGATAAAATGTATTTCTTGAAATTAGGGGGCAAACAGACAAGAGGAAAATTTTTATTTCCCATGCTCCATGCCCCATTTCGGTTTTAGACTGTTGGGGTCAATGATTGCACTCTGGATTCAGATTGCCAGTCTAATGGATTCACAACCCGATCTTCTAAAGCCATTTGCTCGATTAAACTGGCTAATCTCAGAGCTTTAAGGGCTTGTTCACCACCGACTGAAGGTTGATTACCACCATGTACGCAGTTGACAAAATGCTCTAATTCTGCACTTAGGGGTTGAACGTTAGTGGTGTAAACTTTTTCAATTAAACCATCCTGTCTGTATAACACTTGTCGATGGTCATTCAGAGTGTTTTGATTTATTTGTCGGTGAATTAAAATTTCATTATTCAGAAAATCTGCTTCTGTAAATGAGTTTTTGCAATGAGCTACAATGCGGCGGATTTTGCGGTGAGTGACTTTGCTGGCTGTTAAAGTAGCAACAATACCATTGGCAAAGCCCAAGGTAGCTGTGACGTAATCTAAATATCCAGAATCTAAAGAGCGAGTACCGTTAGCTGTTAACTTGACCACCGGAGAAGCCGCTAGTTCCAGTAGTAGGTCTATGTCGTGGATCATTAAGTCCAGAACTACCGAAACATCGTTGGCTCTGTCTGAGTAAGGACTCATGCGATGAGATTCTAGGGCCAGCAAATTTTCTGTTTTGAGAACTTTACTCAGTTCTCTAAAGGCTGGATTAAAACGCTCAATATGTCCCACTTGCAGAATGCACTGAGAATCAGCCGCAGCGTTTACTAGGGATTCCGCTTCAGAAATGCTCGCAGCAATGGGCTTTTCGATCAAAACATGAATTCCTGCCAAAAGACAGTTTATGCCTACTGCATAATGCATCCGGGTGGGTACAGCAACACAAACTGCTTCTACATGGGGTAGCAGATCACAGTAGTCTTCAAAAAAATGTCCCTTGTATTTACTGGCTGTTTCTAAACCTCGTTCAACATTAATATCTGAAACACCTACCAGTTCCACATCCTTCATTGAACTCAGGATGCGAGCGTGATGTTGTCCCATGTTACCCACCCCAATTACGCCTATGCGAATTGGTTTTGGCTGACTGCGCTGTGTATATGAATTTGGTTCTGCCACTGACATGCTATTTTGCACTATTATTCTCTCCTCAACCACCAAATTTAGAGACGCTACGGCTGTTGGCATTTATACTTGAATGCCAGTTATGCTCTGTCGAAAACCATCCAGATGGTAACATAGAGGCTACATTTATGAAGAATTTCAAACTTTGCAATCAGTTCCCCTAATTTGGCTTTTTTTTGTATATTCAATTGTGAATTGATCAATATTTTGTTCTGGACATAAAACATGATGTGTTCTTTTATTGACTTTAAAAACCCAGTAAGACGTAAGTAATAACTCATAAAAACCCTTGGGGAATTAATGACCGGGATCAATTTTTAACTTGGTAGCATTCAAAAATAATATTATTTTGTTATTAAAAATACAGAATTTGGCAAAAAACTGCATGGTGATGGTTTTATGGTGTGTTTCAGGCGATCGCCTCTGCTGAAACACTCAAACAATTTTTGCATAATTATCGGCAATTTCTACATACTCAGCCGTCTAATTTTTTCTAGATGTTGGTTTGGGCAGTTTTGTTTGGCTATGGTGAATACAGTCACAACCGCTAACACCAAAATGAGTTTAGGAGGACTGTAGCATTGTTATGGCATTTTGTTGAAGTGTAATGTGTCTAGAGAAAATCCCCAAGTGAAAACTAAGATGAAAGCTGTAATTTTATTGTCTGGAGGTTTAGACTCTTCCACAGTTTTGTATCAAGCCAAAGCTGATGGTTATGAATGTTACCCAATTTCTTTTGATTACCAGCAACGACATCGGCGAGAGTTACACTCAGCCTTTCTGGTAGCTAAAAAAGCTGGAGTGGTGGAACATCAAGTTGTGAATTTTGATTTACGACAATGGGGCGGTTCAGCACTCACAGACGAAACCATCAATTTACCCCAAGAGCGATCGCTGGAGGAAATGTCTCAAAATATTCCCATTACCTACGTACCAGCACGGAATACTATCTTTTTAAGTTTTGCCCTGGGCTATGGGGAAGCGATCGCAGCTGAACGGGTCTATATTGGAGTTAATGCTCTAGATTATTCTGGATATCCTGATTGTCGTCCTGACTATATCCAGGCGATGCAGAAAGTTTTTCAGCTAGGAACCAAACAAGGACGTGAGGGCAACCCTATTGAAATTGTTGCCCCCCTAATGGATTTAAAAAAAACCGAAATCATCCAAGTTGGCAACCAATTGGGAGTTCCTTGGGATTTAACTTGGTCTTGCTATGCAGGTAGCGATGTCGCTTGTGGAGTCTGTGATTCTTGTCGTTTAAGGCTAGCAGCTTTTGCTGAATTAGGTTTGAAAGACCCGTTACCTTATGCCTAGGGGGAAGAGGCAGGGTGAAGAGGCAGGGGGGCAGGGTGCAGGGGGCAGGGGGAAAGAAACATACTCAGCACTCAGCACTCTTGTACGGGCGGGTTTACTAAGGATTTCGACGAACCACAGACTCATTACATGAACCCGCCCCTACCCACTCAGAACTCTCTTGTACAGACGCGATTTATCGCGTCTCCCCACTCAGCACTCTCTTGTACAGACGCGATTTATCGCGTCTCCCCACTCAGCAATAAAACCGGCTACCCTAGTTTAGAGAAACAGCCGGTTTTAGATGGTTGATTTTGGTTAAGTTTACGCTTCTTTGTTGTTCAAAAAGTTTTGAACTTGTCTTAAAGCGGCAGCACCAATGTTAAAAGCAGCCCAAGCACCAGCAATGGCAATTGGTGCAACAACGATAGCAATACGGTAATCGATATCCATTTCTAGAACCCCTCTCTTATGTGAAAATTAAAGTTTTATCAACTGTTCTCATGTTTATTTTTAGCTGAATTGGTGATGTTTTCCAATCCAAGCTGCAAAAAATATGTTACCTTTTTCCGAACCTTGCCGGAAGCTCATGGTTGTATCCCAATCATGGTAGGCATCGCGGCTTTTAGGCTCATTACCAATATATATTTATATTACAATGTTTTGAGCTATTTCTTTTGATGAAAGCCGATATCGTTTCCTTTGCCCGCATGAACCAAAGCTAAACTTTTGTAACGTTCGGCGTGTTCAATCAGTTCTGCGGCTTCTACTTCTGAAAGTTGGCGCGAGACTCTACCGGGAACACCCACAACCAAGGACAAGGGAGGGATATTTTTAGTTACGACTGAGCCAGCACCAATAATGCTACCATGACCCACTCTCACCCCATCTAAAATAATTGCACCAATGCCAATCAAGCTGCCGTGTTCAATGTGGGCTGAATGAATCACAGCGCGATGCCCGACGGTGACATGATTTTCTAAAATTGTGGGTAAACCTGGGTCACCATGTAAGATGGCCCCATCCTGAATATTTGTACATTCGCCAATATCAATTCGTTCCACATCTCCCCGAACTACCGCACCATACCAGATGCTCGCCCCGGCTTGAATGTTGAC
>PWQB01000157.1 GCA_003556955.1 Nostocaceae cyanobacterium CSSed10_463m | reverse complement strand
TGGAGACCGCCAAATCAAAGATTATGGCGGGGGCTTGTACCCAGAATTAATCAATTGCAAAATTTTATTTCTTCTTCATTTTGCATTTTGAATTTTGAATTTTGAATTCAAAAAAGGTCAGGAAGAGGACGTATTAACAACTATTAAAAACAGCGTTTCTTTGGCGCGGAATTATTGCGATGATGTCCAATGGAGCGCCTTTGATGCTACCAGAAGTGAGTCTGATTTTTTGTGTAAATCTATTGAAACTGCTATTAAAAGTGGTGCGAAAACTATTAGTATTCCCGATAGTTTAGGTTTAGCACCTTCCCCAGAATTTTTAGAACTGCTGCAAATGATTTTTAATCGAGTCCCAACTATAGATCAAGCAATAGTGGCTGTGCATTGTCATAATGATTTGGGTATGGCTGTGAATAATTCCCTAATAGCTTTAGATTGTGGTGTGAGACAAATTGAATGCGCGATTAATGGTTTAGGTGCGAGAAAAGGTAATGCGGATTTGGAGAAAGTGGTAAAGGGTGTTTTTAAACAAGGTAATTATCAAATTGATATTGATACTTCGTTCTTAACTAAAGCATCCGAGTTAGTTTTACAGATAACAGGCTAATCAGGCTGGTTATTTGTAACATAATCTGAAATTCTTTAGCATGAGGAATGGTCAGATGAACGCTCATAAAATCGAAGTTGTTTTAACTGAAGATGTAACTTTGACATTACAAGGTTTACCCTTTCATTCGGGCGAAGCTGTGGAAGTGATCATTTTGTCAGCTAAAACGCTACAGAATCAAGCAGATCCAAAATCCCAATCAGATAAAAATCTTTATCCTTTGCATAATACACAGCCATATCAGTATGATGACCCCACAGAACCTGTTGCTTTAGAAGATTGGGAAGTTTTGCAATGATTGTACTGGGAGCATCCCACTTTTTTGCACGTCATTGCGTTCGCGTAGCGTGGCTTTAGCCATACGGAACGAAGTGGAGTGAAGCAATCGCAAAATCTCCGACTAACAACAAACTTATGCGATTGCTTCGTCGTTCCTCCTCGCAATGACAATTATTCTCTTGTTACAAAATAAAAACTGGGATGCACCCGATTGTACTTGACACTATTGACAAACTTCTAGATAAAAAAGAATGTAGAGACGTTGTATACAACGTCTCTACAAAGATTAATCTAAGAAGAATATGTTCACTAACTAGCGATCGCCTCAGTTTTTTCCTCAGCTTTTTTCGCTGGTACGGGTACATAAGGTTCTTCTTTACCTTGTGCCAAATACGCAGCTACCTGACTTTCAATTTGCTCGCGGACAATTTGGCGATACTCTAGAAAATGCTCGTTGTGAGCGCAGACAGAGATATAATGCTCCAGCACTCCTGGGTTACGCTTGAGAATGCTAAACAAGTGATGCCAGAATTTCCAGCGAGTTTCGCGTTTAATACCTTGTCGCCAAATTACAATCAGTAACGCCTTGACAACTATCCATTCTGGCATTTTGGAAGGTGCTTTCCATTTTGGCAAACCCATCATCAAGAAACAGCGATAGGTACGATCCAAATAGTTGACGGGATCATATAAAGTGCAGAACGCCTCAATATATTCTCTGCCAATATCTTCTAAAGGACGGGTAGGAAGGAAATTCATCAACGTGGTTTGGTTGATGTTACCATCTTGATTTTCCCGCAGTCTGCCTTCTCTTTTCAGACGATGCCATAATGCGGTATTTGGTAAAGCTTGCAACATGGCGAAGGTAGTAGAGGGAATTCCCGCTTCTTCTGCAAATTTGACAATGCGATCGCCTGCACCTGCTTTTTCGCCATCAAACCCGATAATAAACCCAGCCATTGGCCGCAATCCAGCCTTAATAATGGTTTGCACTGCATCAGCTAGGGAACTGCGAGTATTTTGAAACTTCTTCGTTAATTGCAGACTATCTTCATCCGGGGTTTCAATTCCTAAGAACACCGCAGAGAAGCCAGACTCAACCATCAATTCCAGCATTTCTGGATCTTGTGCTAAATCCACAGAAGCTTCGGTATCAAAGCGGAAAGGATACTGATGTTCTTCCATCCAGACTTTCAACTCTTTCAGCAACAATTTCACATTGCGCTTGTTACCGATAAAGTTGTCATCCACCATAAACACACCCCGCCGCCAACCCAACTCATACAGACAATCTAACTCTGCTAATAGTTGTGCAGGGGTTTTGGTGCGCGGTTTGCGTCCGTAGAGAACAATAATGTCACAAAATTCGCACTGGAAAGGACAACCGCGCGAAAACTGCACCGACATCATGTCATAAGCATTCAACTCTAATAAATCAAAGCGGGGAATTGGTGTACCTGTGACATCTGGTTTTTCTGTGGCGCGGAAAACACCAGAAGTTTCACCCCGTTGAATCGCCTCAATAAACATGGGTAGGGTGATTTCCCCTTCATCAAGAATCAGGAAGTCTGCACCGACATTTTCCACTTCATGAGGCACAGAAGTAGGATAAGGACCACCCACCGCAACTAACTTACCACGTCGTTTTGCTTCTTGAATTTGCCCTAACAAATCTTCCTTCTGGACAATCATCGCAGAAAGAATTACCACATCTGCCCATGCCCATTCTTCTTCTGTCGCTGAACGAATGTTGCGGTCAACCAGTTTAAACTCCCATTCTTGGGGCAGAATCGCCGCTACGGTCACTAAACCCAAAGGTGGTAACAAAACCTTGCGGTCAACTAACTCTAGAATTTTCTCATAAGACCAAAAGGTTTTGGGAAATATTGGATATACCAGTAGTATTCGCATATAGTATTAATCCTCACACTGTGATTGTTATCCCAACTTTAACGAAAATTAAGACTTATTGACTTTTTCTTAAATTTGCTTCAGTTTACCGTGATTTTTTGGACTTGGCAATTATACTACAGTGACCTGATAGCCAAGTTTTCTGTTCCAATTAAGAATAAGGTTATTGCAGAGGTTGTTTGGAATTGTAGGCGATCGCATTCAGCCTGACCTAGCAACCACTCACTCATAGCACATTATTTGACATTTTTGCTCAGAAAAATTAAATAGTTACAATAAGCGATATCATTAGTTGGTTACAAAGAAAGGGATGCATCCCAGTTTTTATTTTGCAACAACAGAATAATTGTCATTGCGAGGAGGAACGACGAAGCAATCGCATAGGTTTTTTGTTAGTCGGAGATTTTGCGATTGCTTCACTCCACTTCGTTTCGTATGGCTAAAGCCACGCTACGCGAACGCAATTACGTGCAAAAAAGTGAGATGCTCCCCAAAGAAAGTTTGGGTAGAGGAACGAAACCCAACGCTACCAATATAAAAGCGGGAAGTGCGGTAAAGCTTGGTGACGATATTTCAGAAATTTTCTCAGTATTGTCCGGGTATTATGGAAAAATTAAGGAATTTATAATAGTTTCACAATTTAAATAGGTTATATGGAAACCTTGATCAATGAGTTTTGTAAAACTGTTAGAGAACGTTCGATAGAGCATCAAAAAGCTGTAAGTATCCTTCTAGAAAATGGCATTATTGGTCTTGCAATTACGGTGCTTAGACAGGAAATTGATTCTCTTATTAGAGTTTCTTATTTATGCAGTCTTGGTGCAAATTCAGTAGAGTTAGAGCGTCTTATTGCTAATTTCGTATCGGGAGAGAAGTGGGATCGAGAAACTCAAAATGGACAAAAAAGGATTACTGACAGGCAAATGGTTGACCTAGTAGCAACAGGCTGGGTTACGACAGTTTACGACTTGGGTTGCAAGCTGATCCATCTTTCTGAATATCACTCTTACAATCGCAATGATCCTTTTTTAAAATTAAATAGTGAGTCGAAAACTAAAATTATCAATTATTTGAAGCACCATCATGAGTATCCTTACGAAACTATTTCAAAGGAGCAGTTTACTTCATATATTTCAAAAATATTAAAAAAAATTGTGGATAACACTGAATACTATCTCAGAGAAATTGAAGAGAATGCAAGCAAGTAATACAGTTAAATCAACGCGCCGCTTTGTTTGCATGGGAGCGATGCTTGCGATTAAGAGAGCGATCGCACAAGTGCTGACTTGTCAGTTCGCATGAGATAAACTAGAGAAAACATCAGACTACTTGAGCAACTTTTATTATGTTTGCTGAAACCTCCTCACGCTATGTTACCCGCAATCCTGAAATTTTAGGTGGAGAGCCAATTATTACAGGAACTCGTACATCTATCCGCGCTATTGTTGGTTTATGGCGATTGGGCATTATGCCCGAAGAAATCCTCAATCATTTACCGCATTTAACGCTGGCACAAGTGTTTGATGCCTTGAGTTTTTATCTTGATCATCAAGCAGAAATTAATGATTATATTGAACGAAATCAAGTACCTAATGAATTAGTACATCCTGTTGTAAGAAATACATTAGGCACAGTATGCCTAATTCCTGTGAAAAATTCAGATCACCCTCATCACCATGAACATTCACCTTCAGCCTATTCTCACTCGCCTCAAACAAGAACTAACTGATCTGTATGGCGATCGCCTGCATCAACTCACCCTCTTTGGTTCCCAAGCTCGTGGTGATGCAGAACCGGGATCAGATATAGATGTGCTGGTGGTGCTGAAGCCTCCCGTCAACCCCGGTGAAGAAATCAAACGCACGGGTAAGGCGATCGCCGACCTGTCCCTAGAGTACGATGTTGTTATTAGCTGTCTTT
>PWQB01000751.1 GCA_003556955.1 Nostocaceae cyanobacterium CSSed10_463m | reverse complement strand
TTCCTCACGGCGGTTAGCAGGAACCCACAATGAAGGTTTAGCAACTTATCGGGAATTAATGAGCCATCTGGCGACGAAAACTCGTCCTGATGGTGGTGCTTTAGTTTCAATTTTGGAAGGATGGATTAATAAAATTCAACAAGAAGTTGTTAAAGAAACAAACTTGCGTCCTAATGACGATGGTTTTGATGACAAAGTTGAAGCCAAAATTAGGGAAGTAGTGCAGTATATTGAAGATTTAGTACATGGTTTTGATTTTGGGAGTGTAATTATTGCTTATTGGCGTGGCTATCGCTTAGATGATGATGATTTAAAAAACTCAGCTATGCGTTGGTTGCGGGGAGAATTTAATACTAAAACTGAAGCCAAAGCAGCGTTAGGAGTCCGGGTAATTATTGATGATGATAGTTGGTATGACTATATTAAACTATTTGCTAAATTTGTCGCTGAAATTGGTTATAAAGGACTATTAGTATTAGTTGATGAAGCTGTAAATTTATATCAAATATCAACCACAGTCACCCGTGAACGGAACTATAACAGACTGTTAACTATGTTTAATGACACCATGCAATGCAAAGCCGAACATTTGGGCATTTTTATTGGTGGGACAACCAGATTTTTAGAAGATCCAAATCGGGGACTTTTTGCAGACCAAGCTTGGCGCAGACGCACAAAAGAAAGCCGTTTTGCTACACAGTCAGGGGTTCAGGAACAGTTAGGGCCAGTTATTCGGCTTAACCCGTTGAGTGAAGGGGAAATTCTCACACTTTTGCAACGTTTAACAGAGATTCATGCACTCAATTTCGGTTATGAACAGGTTTTGAAAAATCCTGAGTTAAAGGAATTTGTCCAAGAAATTGTGACGCGTTTGGGTGCAGAAGCGTTACTTACACCAGGGGAAATTGTCCGGGATTTTATTAGTTTGTTAAATATCTTGCATCAAAATCCAAAAATGGTTTTTAGTGAACTCATTCATGGTGCTAAATTTCAGCCCACTGCTATGGGTAAAGATGTAGATGAGGATGATAATGCAGCAGAGTTTAGTTTGTGAATATTGTTATTTTTTAATTTATCAATATTAGCTCCAGAGGAAGTGACAAACTTAAAATGTTGCATTATCTCTTTTGGAGCCAGGGAATAAATTCCCTGTCTGATAGCTCAAGTCGGTTGAAACCGACTGTTTATTAATAAATCTAAACCCTGTGAAAAGGACGAACACAGTGAACGAAAAAATCAATTTGCAGCATCTCAAGTGGACTAAAAATGTAAAACCTGCTGATGGTGGGTATGCCTACTCTAAATTTAAAGTTTTTGAACTATTCAAGTTAGCTTGGAAAGATGATGAAGCTAATGCCAATCGACCTGAAAGAAATGATTTAATCTTGCTTCGGCAACACGGGTATGTTACGCATCTGGTCAAAATTTTAGATTACAAATCTGAACGTGAAGATTGGCAAGGTGATTACAACATCTACCGCATTGTTGAGGTGCTATGGACGATTGATTGTAGTAACCCACCTGTAGCAGCCAAGGCAGATGCCATATTTGGTTTTAGAAAAGTCCTTGATTACCAGGGCGGTAACGCTATGAAGCTAGAGGATTTACCCACGTTTAAGGAACATTGGGACACTCAAGGCGGACTTCTCGCTTTCCAAGAATATCTTCAATCAAGACTCTTAACTGTTTAAGCTACAAGTTCTCTACGAGACACAGCAGTAACTGGAACTACTTGCCAAAAATGCCCTGAGATTTTAGTAAATCTAGGGCATTTCCAGGTTAATTAACGCATAGTTACAAACTCTTCAGCCGAACTAGGATGGATTCCTACTGTGGCATCAAAGTTAGCTTTAGTAGCACCCATTTTAACTGCGATCGCTTTTAAGTTTTTGAATGTTCTTTATGATATCATATATGCTATCATAGCTACATGGCGATTAAAATTGTAGTTGATACCAGCGTTTTTATTAGTGCGCTGATTAGCTCTCAAGGTTCCAGTAGAGAACTCATTCGACGCTGCTTGCAAGGTGAATATCAGCCTTTAATGGGAAATGCTTTATTTTCTGAGTATGAGTCAGTCATTCAACGAGCAGAAATTATTGCTAAATGCCCTTTAACCAGTGAAGAAATTTCTACTTTACTTGCATCACTGATGAGCGTCAGTAAATGGATTTATATTTACTATTTATGGCGACCTAATTTAAAAGATGAAGCTGACAATCACTTAATCGAATTAGCAGTTGCTGGGAATGCTCAAATTATTGCCACGCATAATGTCAAAGATTTCCAAAGTGCTGAATTGTTATTTCCTAACTTATCAATATTAAAACCCGAAGCAGTTATTAGGAGTTAACCGAAAATGGCAACTTTAACTATTCGTTTACCAGACGACAAGCACAACAGATTAAAAGAACTTGCTCAAGCTAAAGGTATAAGTATCAATAAGCTAATTGAAGAACTTTCTACTATCGCTCTAGCCGAATTTGATGCCAATACAAGATTTAAAGCAATGGCAGCAATGGGTAACTCAGAAGAAGGCTTAAAAATATTAGATAAACTTGATGCTCAATTGTAGCATTGCAAAATATCACAGATAGCAATGCCCTGAGATTTTAGTAAATCCAGGGCATTTTCAGATTGATTATCGCATAGTGACAAATTCTTCAGCAGAACTAGGATGGATTCCTACAGTGGCATCAAAGTTAGCTTTAGTAGCACCCATTTTAACTGCGATCGCCACTCCTTGTATAATCTCAGCAGCGCTGGTTCCTACCATGTGCGCCCCCACTACCTTATCGGTATTTTGATCAACCAATAATTTCATCATGGTTTTTTCATCTTTACCAGCTAAGGTATAATACATCGGTCGAAAACGACTGCGATAAACTTTCACCGCATCACCATATTTGGCTCTGGCTTCGGCTTCAGTCAAACCCACAGTTGCAGCTTCTGGTGTAGTGAAGATAGCTGTCGGCACATTTTCATAACTCATGGTGCGAGACTTATTGCCAAATACTGTATCAGCAAAGGCGCGACCTTCATTAATCGCCACTGGAGTTAAATTAATGTTATCTGTACAATCTCCCAGTGCATAGATATTTTCTTCACTGGTTTGACTATATTTATCAACTACAACTGCGCCATTCTGATCAAGCTGAACTTTGGTGTTTTCCAGTCCCAATTTTTGTGTATTGGGTTTGCGCCCTGTGGCTGCTAAACTAACAGCATCAACAATTACCGTCTCCTCAGAATCACCATTGCGGCGAACTGTCACCTTTAAGCCTGAGTCAGTCTTCTCAATGGCAGTAATTTCGCTATTATTAAGGATATTAATGCCGTGGTTGCCCATTGCTTGCTGAATTTCAGTCTGCAAATCTTCATCAAAACCACGCAAAATTTTGTCATTGCGAATTACTTGAGTGACTTCGCTTCCCAGTCCATTCAGGATACAGGCAAATTCTGAACCAATGTAACCTCCCCCTAAAACTACTAGACGCTGGGGCTGTTCTTTGAGGTGGAAGATATCATCAGAGGTAATCGCATATTCAATTCCGGGAATATTTGGCTTGACAGGATACCCACCCACAGCGATTAAAATCTTGTCTGCGGTAACTTGGCGATCGCCTACTTGAATAGTATGAGCATCAATAAATTTACCATATCCCTCCAAGATTTCAACCTGGGATTTATCCAGCATTCCCTTATAAATACCATTCAGGCGAATCACTTCATTATTGACCGCCGTAATCATTTTTTCCCAATTTAGACTACTCTTGACTGCACTCCAGCCATATCCTTGGGAATCTGCCAACAACTCAGGAAAATGGGAAGCATAAACCATTAACTTTTTAGGGACACAGCCACGATTTACGCAGGTTCCGCCAAGTCGGTCAAACTCAGCCACCCCTACTTTAGCTCCATATTCCGCAGCCCGTCTAGCGGTTGCAATCCCACCAGATCCTGCACCAATTACAAATAAGTCGAAATCGTAACTCATGTGTCCCTCAATTTTTAAATTTTCAATATGGGGACTGAGGAAGAGGCAGAGGGGCAGGGGGCAGGGTGCAGGGGGGAAGAGAATAGGTTGTTAAGCTGTCGGGAGTGTAAAGTAATTTCCAACTCACCCCCGCTCCCTGCTCCCCGCTCCCCTGCTTCTTTCTCCCCGCTCCCATGCTCCCCCTGTTGTTCTAGGGACTGGGAAAGAAATTTTTTCATCCTTAATGTCCCAGTATCCAACGATCAATGCTCAGTCCCTTCAAATATTACACAGCAGCAGGAGTTTTAGCTTGTTTTAGGTAATTGAGCATGGTGTCTGCATCCGATACTTCAAATGGATCGGTAGGACAATTATCTTCGTAACCAGCTTCTACAAAGATTTTCTCGATCTTACAATCGTTAACAAGCATAGAATAACGCCAAGATCTTAGACCGAATCCGAGGTTAGATTTATCGACTAACATACCCATTTTGCGGGTAAATTCTGCGTTACCATCGGGTAATAAGAATACGTTTTTAGCACCGATTTCTCTGCCCCATTTGAACATTACGAAAGCATCGTTTACAGATACAAAGATTACTTCGTCAACGCCTTGAGCTTTGAATTCTTCGTATAACTCTTCGTAGCGAGGGAGGTGATTAGAAGAACAGGTGGGGGTGAATGCTCCAGGTAGGGAGAAAATAACTACTTTTTTGCCACCAAAAATCTCTTCGGTGGTTTTGT
>PWQB01000494.1 GCA_003556955.1 Nostocaceae cyanobacterium CSSed10_463m | reverse complement strand
CTGCCTCTTCTCCCCTGCCTCTTCTCCCCTGTCTCTTCTGAGTCTCCATTAATTCTGTTGTCGTACACCATCTACAACAGGTCTAACTTGACTGCCAGAAAATGGATCTGTGCCACCAGTCCAATTAAAGTCACTAATGCGGATGCTGAAACCACCTAATTCTAGAACTGGGTTATAACGCAAAGTAATTCCATAGGTACGGCGACTATATTCTAAAATATAATCAGTGCTAGTTTCTTTACCAGTATCTAAGTTAATTGCTGTTTGAACGCCTAAACGAAATGGCCCATAAATTTGCTGTGATATTCCAGCATTTAGCACTTTTGTATCAACTGAACGGTCAAACAAAAAGGGTGATAATCCGCTATTTAATCCCTGAGAATAAGTTAAATTAAAAGCAGTATAATCTAAATAGGGACGAGAAAAATTACCAAATTGACCAGTTAAACCAACTGTACCAGTTAGGGTACTTTGATTTTCGTTATTAGTGTAATAACTACTAGTACCTGTAATACTCGCAACTGTCTGTATATAAGGAACAACAGGATTTGGTGTATATCTTAATCCCTCAGTGGCAGTAGGTGGTAATGGTTTACCCTGCCAGAGCAAAAAGCCTCTACTGAGGCTAGCACTACCTTGTAAACGTCCCAGGGAGATGCGATCATTTGTCCGGTTTGCTTCTAGTAAATCTTGGCGGTCAGTGTTGGCATTGATATATTGTATTCCGGCTTGATAGTTGAGGTTAATCCCACTATTACCCAAGGGAATCACTGGAGAGCTAATGAGACCACCAATACTACTTTGAACAGTTTGAAAACCGAGAGTCCCGTTATAAAGGCGATCGCGGTAGCTGTATTCCAAATTTAGGATGTGGGGATTAATATCGCCTAATGTCTGGCGCATTCGGACACTCGCCCGCAAATTATTTTCTACTTTATTTAAATCGAAACTGGTTAATTCACCAGTACCTTCAACTGTAGCCTGTGGGCTTAAAACGGCATTGAAATTTGCCGTCACACCAAATAACGAAGCTAAATCACTAGTACCTGCTTCAAAAGCTCTCTGTACAAAGAATTGAGGCGTGATTCCTAAACGTGTCTGCTCATTATCGACTGGTGTGAAACCCCGTTCCACAAATAAACCACCGCGTCTGCCATCAAAGCCAGGGGAAACTATAAATGGTGAAGCCTCTCGTTCAAAACGGTCAATAGTCTGTCTATCGACAGGAATTGGTAAAGAAACTCTTTGGTCAAAGACTAAACGCTGTCCCCTGGTCGTGATAGTTTCTACTAAAGGAGACTCTTGTACCGAAGTAACTTGAGATGCCCGTAACTCTAACTCTGGAGGAGAAAACGGGTCATTAGTAATCCGCACATCTTCAGCTTGCCAACCTCGTGGATAAAACTCAATGCGTTTAGCTTCAAACCGCAATCGCCTGACTGTACCTCCGGCTGCTGGCGTAGGGAGATTACTGGCTTGTGTACCACCTAATGTAAAATCAATACCACCTGGGCTGCTGATACCAGATAAGGGTTGATTTCTTCTGATGCGATCGCTTAAAGGACGCTGAAGTCCTCCTGTTCTGACATCGGTGGGTGAAAACGCCAAATCTGTTTGGGCTGAGGGTACGAAGATTTCGCCGCTACCGTTTTCTATTTCTCCGTTGTCTTGAATAAAATTATAGCTAAAACGTTCTCCCCGTAATACTTGATCACCTCGTGTTAAGGCCACGTTACCTGACCCCACAGCAATTAAATTATCTAAATTTACTTGCAAGCGATCGGCATCCACCACAGCCCCATCAAATCGCACCACGACATTACCTTCTGCGGTGATAATTCGCCGTTGTTCATCAAACTCTTGCCTATCTGAGACGACTTCTACAGTCCTTTGTCTGGCTAGTGGTACAGGTGTAGACTGTGGAGTTGGCTGGGTCGGTGACTGAAATTCTATAGTTGAGGGAGTAGAAGTTTCATTGCTGGGGTTACGAGACTTAAATTCTAGAATATTCTGTACTGGCTGAGAACTCGGTATATCATCGGGTTGATCAACAACAATATTTATGCTATCGGGAAATTGTTGTACAGGAATATTACTTTTCTGGTCGTGTGGAGTGACTGCTTCGGCTACAACTTGCACCTGGGGTATGGTGCTGGGCGGATTAAACTGCTGTCTAGAATAACCAATTGCCTGGGGTTTACCCAAATTGGCAGCACTCTTAGAAGCCGTAAAGGGAGAAACTTCTCGTGTATTGGGTGTAGTGAAAGTTTGAGCAGATAAGTTATCCTGACTTTTCACGTTATGTGGAAAAGCTAACGCGAAACCTGACTTCCTTTGTAGGGAAGGGGGAAAATCTAAAGCCTCTCTCCTTGGAGGGGAGAGGTTTGGAGAGGGGTTTTCCAGATCCTGTGAAAGTTCAGATAAGTGATCCCCAGTCAAGTTTACAGGACTTGACCAAACCAAAGTTGCTTCAGAATCTTCCTCGTTTGAGATTGAGGGAATTGTCTGTAGTGGGGCGGATTCTGTTGGGGATTCTGGCGTATCAGTTTTATTGATGACAACTGAGGGAAACTGAGTATCACTAGCATAGGAAATAGAATTTGCTGATGATACTGGTTCGAGAATGGGAAGGGTTGTAGGTGGCGGAACTGGATGGAGCATATCTAGGCAAATTAAGCTAACAAATAGCCAATTGATAGCCGGAAGGATAAATTACACCTTTTGCCTTCCGACTGTTGCTTTTTGCCTAAATATAGCAAGCTGCCAAGAGAAGGAGAATTGGTGTTTTCCGTCTTCCGGCAGTTGTGGATAATTTAGCGGAATTTTATTCTGAATCCCGCCGTCCGGGGTTACGAGCTGGATCGTTCGACAAAAATCCGAAGACGAAAATAGCCACGAAGAAGGCAACAACAATATAAACAGCGATTTTTAAAGTCACCATACAAATATCTCCAAAGGGTGTGAGAAAAAAGTTTCCCTCTCAGTATCTGTTATACAGAAAAGATAACTACTTTATATTACCGAAATCTCGTCCCTTTTTGAGATGACTCTGGTTAATGCCCCTCAGATGTTTTTCGCTCGTTACTCTGGAGACGTTTACCAACAGAGGAAGTTTCCCAATCCAGTCCGTTAGCTAGGTGTGTGACAAA
This sequence comes from Nostocaceae cyanobacterium CSSed10_463m, assembly GCA_003556955.1. The sequence goes on along the minus strand of PWQB01000494.1, from coordinate 1,586 downwards.
TATCAAAAATTAAACTTGAAATACTTGCTGTGAATGGGTTTTAGACTTTCACCTATTACCGCCACCCAAAACCATCTCACTTTATTCAAAGCTGACAGTTTAGCGTCATCTGGCCGGACTATGATGCCACCAAATCCTTGCTCATTCGGCTTTTGATTACTCGTGCTGGCGTACCTACGGCTACAGAATAGGGAGGAATATCTTTATTCACAACTGCTCCTGAGCCAATCACACTGCCTGTACCGATAGTAACACCATCTAACACTGTTACCCCATGACCTAGCCAACAGTCATCTTCAATCACGATTCCCTTACGAGTTACGCCTTGGTGTCTCATGGGTGTTGTGAGATCGGCAAATTTGTGGCTATTGGCATATATTCCTGAATGGGATGCGATCATGCAATGCTTCCCAATTTTGATGTTTCCAGGGCCAGCAATACAGACATCAGGAGCGATAAAAGTCTCATCATCAATTGATATGCAAGTATTATCCAAACACCCAATATCAACGTAACGCTCCAGCGCTACACCATTTCCTAAACAAATTCTATTATTTGGGTGTCCTAGGGCATCCATGCGTACACCTTTAAAAATAAATACGCCATCGCCCATCTCAATAGCAGAAGTTCCCAGAAATTCTACTCCGTGCTGAATATAAACTGGTTTACCCATGCGAGAAAAAATCTTACTATATACCAGATTTCGCAGTTTGGGACCAAGAGCAATTGTGGGAATATCTCCTAACAAAGTAGTAACGAATAATTCTTGTAATCGTTCCCATTTTGATGAATATCGCTTGTTATTCATGATTAAATATCTCTGATATTGAGTGTTGTTCAAACTATTGAAGACTTATGGAGAGGTAGTAGCACTTATACTGATATTATTAAGGTCATGAAATTAATTGAAATTGCCCAAGAGATACCCTGTTTAGTTAGTTCTATGAATGGAATACAAAACTAACTTTTAATTGTTAATCATTCAGAAATGATCTTTTACAGATCCATAAATCACCTGACATGGATGATACTTACTAAACCGATTAGTAAATTCAATCCTTAGTTAACTACAGCGCAAATAAGTAGATGCTCAAATTAACTAATTAGGCATTATCAAGTGTGCCTAATTTAGTGTTTTTTTCTCTTTTTTAATAGATAAAGAGACTAATGGTAAGTAGGGAAATACAAATCAACCAAACTATTTTACAAAAAGTAAAAATTGATAAAATATTTGGAATGATTCAGAACAAAGGACAAATGAAGATTCTTTCCTATGGTCAATGCTACGGGTTGGCGGAGCTTATAAATCTGGCACAGTAAGTTTTAGCGCTACGCTTTAGCGATACGTTTCACTCGCAATGACATACATTGAAATTTTCACGCCAACTTACTTATGCCCACCCAATTATGTAGTTCTTTGTCTTCAAAGGGCTTTTTATCAACGACAAAATTCAACAATTTCTTCCAAGAAAATTACATTTTGACTGGCTTCCTGTATTGTCTTGAATTTAGCCGATACTCCCCACATATAAAATGTAATGAGTATTGAATCTTTATGAATGTTGTTATATCACTTCAATCAAAGT
>PWQB01000719.1 GCA_003556955.1 Nostocaceae cyanobacterium CSSed10_463m | reverse complement strand
GTATCTTGTAATAGAAGTCGCTGGTACACAGGTAAAACTCACCTAAGTGGGTGAAAATTTTGATTTCCCATCGTCAGGGCTAGGTGCTTCATCAGGCACAAAGATTTATAGCACTTATGTATGAGCAATTTCAAGTAATTGTAGGAAAATAGTAAAACAAAATATACTTTGTCAATTTACTTAATATAGCTACACATAAACTATTTTAGTTAATCACAAAATTTTTCATATTTCTTATCTATACGTGCATGGATTCACTGTTACACTGTTAAACATAAGCATCTGAGGAAATACTAAAAAACATTACTGACAAATCACCAGTTATCCGTATAAACAATTCTCCCTGGAGCAGCAATGATACAAACACGATTAAATAGGAAGTTAAAAGCTGACTAACAGGATGGAATTTGTCAATTTTTGAACTTCGGTAAGGTTTTGATAAGTTATTTATAGATGTAAATACGGCTGATTCGAGGTAAATAAGGTACAGGATAAAATTGTCCACAGATGAACACAGATGAACACAGATGAGGTGTGTACTTCATTTACTTCAGAAGTGCTGCAAATATTACTACTAACATCTGAGTAGATATGCAACATCTACTTTTTATGCTCCTAAAGAAGAGAGGAGAAAATTATCATCATGACTATAGCACTAGAACTACCAGGGATTAATGTCAATAGCTTAAAAGATGCACCTATACATCTTTTTCGGCACATTCAACCCCACGGGGTGCTGTTGGTATTGGAAGAACCAGATTTAAAAATATTACAAATTAGTAATAATACTTGGAGTATTTTCGGTATTGAGCCGGAAAAGATTTTACACACAAAACTAGAAGACTTGTTAGATCCGTTTCAAATCGAAACAATTAAAACAGGTATATCCGCAGGTAATCTGGAATTTATTAATCCGACAAAAATTTGGGTCAGAAAAAAAGGTGATGATTATGTAGTATTTGATGCAGTTTTTCACCGTAATTCCGAAGGATTTTTGATTTTAGAACTAGAACCGACAGTTTCGGCGGAAAATATTCCTTTTCTGAGTTTTTATCACCTAGCGAAAGCTTCGATTAATCAATTAGAAAAAACGGCAAATTTGCATGATTTTTGCCAAATAATTGTGCAGGAAGTCCGAAAAGTCACCGGATTTGATCGGGTGATGCTATATAAATTTGATGATGACGGACATGGTTCAGTCGTCGCCGAAGAAAAACTAGCAAGTATGGAACCATACTTAGGGTTACATTATCCTGAGTCAGATATACCCAAACCAGCCAGAAAATTATTCATTGCTAACTCTATCAGAATCATTCCTGATTCTCACACGGAGTCAGTACAGATTATACCTGCGCTCAATCCACTCAGCGAACGCCCGGTAGATTTAACTAATTCCATTCTTCGCAGCGCCGCTACTTGTCACACAGAATACTTACACAATATGGGTGTAGGTGCTTCGTTGACTATTTCCTTAATTAAAGACCAAAAACTCTGGGGATTAATAGCTTGTCATCATCAAGTACCCAAATATGTATCCTATGAGTTGCGAAAAGCTTGTGAATTTTTAGGACGAGTCATATTTGCAGAAATTTCCGCCAGAGAGGAAACAGACGATTACGACTATCGCATGAATTTGACATATATTCAAACCAAGTTAGTAGAATATATGTCTCAAGAAGAAAACTTCATTGATGGTTTAGTGAAGAATCAGCCGAATTTGTTGGATTTAACCAGCGCTCAAGGTGCGGCTGTCTGTTTTGGTGAGGAATGTACAATAATTGGAGAAACTCCTAAACCAGAAGACCTGAATTTTTTAGTGCAGTGGTTAAAAAATAACGTTGAAGATGAAGTTTTTTACACAGATTCGCTCGCACAAATTTATCCAGATGCCGAAAGATTTAAAAATGTCGCCAGTGGTTTATTAGCAATTCCCATTTCTCAACGTAATTATGTTTTATGGTTCCGACCAGAAGTAATTCAAACGGTGAATTGGGGTGGTGATCCGAATAAGGCTTTTGAAGTCAGTCACACAGATGGTAATGTGCGTTTGTGGCCCCGCAAATCATTTGAATTGTGGAAAGAAACAGTCAGCCTCACTTCTTTACCGTGGCGATATGTGGAAATCAAAGCCGCATTGGAATTGCGGAAAGCCATTGTTAATATTATCCTCCGTCAAGCCGATGAACTCGCACAATTAGCTCATGATTTAGAACGTTCCAACGCCGAACTGAAAAAGTTTGCTTATGTCGCCTCCCATGACTTGCAAGAACCCTTAAATCAAGTGGCTAATTATGTGCAGTTGTTAGAAATGCGCTATGAAGCTGAACTAGATGCAGATGCGAAGGAATTTATTACCTACGCGGTGGAAGGTGTCAGCTTAATGCAAACCTTGATTGATGATGTCTTGGTATATTCTAAAGTAGATACTCAGGCGATCGCTTTTCAACTGACTGAAGTTGAAACAACTTTAGAACGCGCTTTGAGCAATTTACGCCAACGCATTACCCAAACAGGGGCAACTATTACCCATGATCCTTTACCTAGCGTCATGGCTGGTAGTACGCAACTGATGCAGCTATTTCTCAACTTGATTGCTAACGCCATTAAATTCCGCAGTCAGGAACCACCACAAATCCATATAGCCGCCGAAAGGTTAGAAGATGAGTGGTTATTCTCGGTGCGAGATAACGGTATAGGCCTAGATCCCCAATTTAGCGATCGCATTTTTGTGATCTTTCAACGTTTGCACACGCGAGATGAATATCCTGGAACAGGTATGGGTTTAGCCATCTGCAAAAAGATTATTGAATGCCATCGAGGGCGGATTTGGGTAGAATCGCAACTTGGAGAAGGTTCAACCTTTTACTTTACCATTCCTGTGGGAGGACGTGAGCGTGAGCGTAGAAACGGAAGAAAAACTCAAAACCATCTTTTTGGTTGAAGACAACAAAGCCGATGTCCGCCTGATCCAAGAAGCATTAAAAAATAGCTCAATACCGCACCAAGTGGTCACAGTCAGAGATGGTATGGACGCAATGGCTTATTTACGTCAGGAAGGCGAGTATACTGATGCACCTCGTCCCGACCTGATTTTGCTCGATTTGAATTTGCCCAGAAAAGATGGCCGGGAAGTCCTGGCAGAAATTAAAGCTGACCCAGTTCTCAAACGCATTCCGGTGATCGTTTTAACCACCTCCCGTAATGAGGATGATATTTTTCACAGTTACGACCTACACGTCAACTGCTACATCACTAAATCCCGCAATCTCAGCCAGCTGTTTCAAATTGTCAAAGGAATTGAAGACTTTTGGCTATCTACCGTCACCCTACCATCGGAGTGAAGAGGCAGGGGTGCAGGGTGCAGGGGGAAAAACTTACTCAGCACTCAGCACTCAGCACTCAGCACTCAGCACTTTCCCCACTCAGCACTCAGCACTCAGCACTTAAAAATAGGGGGTGAAACCATAAGATTATGACTCTGAGCAACTTAGTAAAAATTTTGTTAATTGAAGACAGCTTGCCAGAAGCTAGGTTGTTGCAGGAATTTTTGCGGCAAGCAGATTCTAAAGAATTTCGTTTAACTCATGTTCAGCGATTAAAGGAAGGACTTAACGTATTAAGTAGGGAAAATTATGATGTGATTTTATTGGATTTAACTTTACCTGACAGTCAAGGATTATCATCTCTACCTATACTGATAAATCATGCACCCAGTACTCCTATTGTAGTCTTAACCAATACCAATGATGAAGACTTGGCAATTGAAGCAGTACGCCAGGGAGCGCAGGATTATCTTGTGAAGCGACACGTAAATTTTGATGGCTTAGTTCGGTCTGTATGTTATGCGATCGAGCGTAAGCAAGCATTGGAAACATTACGCACAGTTAATCAAAACCTAGAGGTGCGGGTAGAAGAACGAACTGCGGAACTAGTAAAAGCTAATGAATTAAATCAGTTTAAATCTGAATTTGTTTCCATGCTTTCTCATGACATCCGTAATCCTCTGAATACTATTCTCTTAGCTGCGGGATTGCTGCAAAATTACAATGATAAACTCACCCAAGAGACAAAATATCATCATTTACAAATGATTCGTTCAGCAATCAAAAGTATGGCGCAGCTATTAGATGAAGTTTCATTTATAGGTCAAGTGGATGCAGCAAAACTGCCATCTGAACTCTTTTATTTAGATTTAAAGTTATTCTGCCAAAACTTAATTGATGAAGCTCAATTGAGTACACGGGAGAATAACTTAACTATAGAATTCACTACTGTAGGAAAATTAGATGATGCAGTGTGGGATGAAATCCTACTGCGTCATATTTTGAGGAATTTATTAGGAAACGCGATTAAATATTCACAACCAGGAGGCAAAATTCAGTTTGAACTCATTGCTCAAGAACACACAGTAACTTTCCGGATTCAAGATTGGGGAATTGGCATTCCCAAAGAAGATTTACCAATGCTGTTTCACCCGTTCCATCGTGCAGCCAATGTGGGAAGAATTCCGGGAACTGGTTTAGGGTTAGCCATTGTGAAAAAGTGTGTTGAAGCCCATAGTGGAGAGATTTTCGTGCATAGCGAAGTGGGAAGAGGTACAACATTCACTGTCACTCTTCCTGTGATGTAGGTGTTGTAAATATTTATTGAAAATATTCTCATTTATACCCAAATAATATAATATGGCATAACAAGAAAAGTAGTCCCTGCGGCTTTTAGCTTCGGGATAAAGGGTATT
>PWQB01000504.1 GCA_003556955.1 Nostocaceae cyanobacterium CSSed10_463m | reverse complement strand
GGAATGCGTTCTACAACTGCTTCTAAAATTTCATTAATGCCAATTCCCTCTTTAGCAGAAGCCAGAATCGCACCACTACAATCTAAACCAATAATTTCTTCGATTTCGCCAATTACCCGGTCTGGTTCTGCCCCAGGCAAATCGATTTTGTTTAAAACCGGAATAATTTCTAGGTCATGTTCTAAAGCCAAATACAGATTAGCTAGCGTTTGCGCTTCTACACCTTGAGAAGCATCTACCACTAACAGCGCTCCTTCACAAGCCACAAGGCTCCGGGACACCTCATAAGAGAAATCCACGTGTCCGGGAGTATCAATTAAATTTAATACATACTCCTGACCATCCTTGGCTGTGTAGTTCATCCGGGCAGCTTGCAGCTTAATTGTAATGCCGCGCTCCCGTTCAAGATCCATGTTGTCAAGGAACTGTTCCTTCATTTTGCGCTCATCTACAGTGCCAGTGGCTTGCAGTAAGCGATCAGCGAGGGTAGATTTCCCGTGGTCAATGTGAGCAATAATACAGAAATTGCGAATGCGATCTGCGGGAACATCAGTCATATACTATCTTTGCTGAAGCAGCAACCAAGGTTAAACAAGAAATTTACTTCATATATTTTAATGCTTTCTTAGCCAAGAAGCTGTTCTGGGAGAATTAATCCGTGTATTTTCTCTCTACATCACTGCTCAAGCTAGACTTGCACCAATTTTAGACTAGGAATTGGAAATTTGGAAAAATATATATAAAGTCTATTTTACATTATGGGATTGACCAACTGGGAGCGTACAATAAATATATATAAGTAAATAATGTAGACATCGTAGACTGTTACACTGTGTAACTGCCGATAACTACTGATTTACTCACACACACTCTGGAGCTGTTGTCTAACGAGTTTGATCACATTTACCATTTAATACCAAATGCTGTTAGCTTGGTTTAAATTTGGGGAAGTCTGTAATTGTGCAGTAAATTTGCACTTGTACAGTAGTGATTAAACTCATGCGAATGTGACATCATCACCGTATGACAAAGCTTGAGAGAGAAAAATCTCTAAGTATAGAAACTTATGAATATGAAAGAGAAAGCTACCAAAGCGGAGCAAAGTCAAACCGACAAGGTAGAAATCGCTATCCGCCTGGATTCGGAGTTAGTAGAGCAAATTCAACACTTAACCAACGATCCTAGTAAAGTGATTGAAGTGGCAATTCGTCAGTGGTTGCGCGGTGAGGTTCACAGAGATGATGAACTGACGCGCACCCCTCGTCGTGTACCTGTACCACCACGGGGTGAATGGAATGATTGAAATTCATAAACAAGTTGTAAATAGAACATGAAAAAAATGTAAAGTTGGTCAATCTAGATTCAATAAACGCCAAAATACTTAATGTAAGGGTGCGAAAGCTGTAATAATTTACGCCAAAATTTTTTAACCAGCTGGAGCAAAACTGTTTTGAGTTGCCACTTGTCTATCCAACTCGATTAATGACTATTATTGCTAACTCCCAATTGCCTAACTTATTTCCGCAAAATCTGGACAACTTGACGCATCAAACTAATGGCTCCTTGCCCTATCTTGGTTCCGAGTTGGTGTATACGCAAGATGGAACAGGACGCTACCTGACATTTTATTGGCAGTATAGCGAACTGTTAGGGTTAAATCTCAGGCAAATAGTTAATCAGTGCAATGAGGATAAAGCTTTTGTCCCTGTAGACAATGATGCTTACTTGGAACGGTTGCACCGGATTTTAAATAGTTTGGAGCCGGAGAAATTTCAATGCTGGTTTAGTTATGGCCAAGAATTGTTTGAGATGGAGTTGGTAATTTCTCCGATGATGCCGCAATTAGGAACTGTTGCTAATACAGTTTTAGTAATGGGACGGTTATTGCAAGCTGAATTCAATAAACAAGAAGTTAAAGCCACACCACCAGAACTCACACAAGTAAAATTGGCTTTGAGTTTACTGCGTCACGCCGGACGCACACAGCAATACCAGAAACTGGTCAATAAAATTACCAGAAACATTCGCCGGACATTGGATTTAGATGTTATTTGGCAACAAACAGTTGATAGTTTGGGGAAAGCGCTACGGCTAGAGCGTTGCATTATCTGTCCTTACCAACCCTCTAGTTCTATAGTCAAAGTGATAGCAGAGTATCGCCACCCAGAACGAGCGTCGATGCTTGGCGTAGAGATCGATGTCACTTCTGAGCCAGCCTTTGCTCAGGCTTTAGCCACCCTAGAACCCATCGTGATGGATGGATCAGGGTATAATCTGTGTCCCCCACACAAAGTCTTAGTGGTGGCGACAAGTCATCAAGACCAAGCCAACGGACTGATTGGTATCAGCCTGAGAGATGAATTTAATTCGTTGACAGATATAGAACTAGAAATAGTAAAAGAGTTTGCTGACCAGTTGGGTACAGCGATCGCTCATGCTACTTTATACAAAGAATTGGAAGCAGCTCATCAAAAAGCCGAAGAAGCCTCTCGCCTCAAAAGTGAATTTTTAGCTAATGTATCCCACGAAATTCGCACCCCTCTCAACGGTATGATCGGATTTTTGAAGCTGATTTTGGAAGGTATGGCAGATGATCCCGAAGAACAAAATCAGTTTCTATTAGAAGCCCATCATCTATCAATACATCTGCTCAATATTATTAACGATATTTTAGACATAGCCAAAATCGAAGCAGGTAAGATGGAGCTAGTTTGCTCCCCAGTCAAGCTGAATGAACTATTTGAAGATGTAGAAAATTTTCTGCGTCCCCAAGCCGAGGCCAGAAACTTGAGTTTTCGGATCAATACTCTGCCTACCTCTGATGAAATTATTGTCCAAGGTAATTTCCAAAGGCTGTTACAAGTCATGCTCAACTTGGTGAATAATGCCATCAAATTTACCCAAGAAGGTGGCATTACCATCAGTGCTGATCTAGTCTTAAAAAAGGTGAAATTTCAAGATCAGGAATTTCCGGGAATGGTGAGAGTAAGAGTAGCCGATACAGGTATTGGTGTTTCCCTGGATAAACAAGACAAACTATTTCAATTATTCTCTCAGGTGGATGGTTCCCGGACTCGGCAGTACGGTGGTACAGGTTTGGGGCTGGCAATATCTCAGAAGTTAATTGAGGCTATGGGAGGTGAAGTCCATTTTTACAGTCTCGGCGAAGGATTAGGTTCCACAGTCACATTCACAGTACCTCTGTATCAGCAACCAGTCTTAGTTTCTGCTAATGATATCGATTGAAATTATTGATATAGCAACCACCACGGTGGTTAGGAAATGGCAAAAGTTTAAAACCCAGTCACAGCAAGTATTTTAATTTTGACTTTTGCTACGTTAGCCCTGTTACCATAACAGCAGAGGTTGTTTTGCCAGTCATCAATACATGACTAAGAGCTTTGAAACCTTAATCAACACACAATATCGGTGCAATTGTATCTAAAATTAAGTTAATAATCTTTGAATATCACAATTTTCCCACCCAAAGAGGTCTCACACAATGGAACTGACAACTCAAAACGTCGAAACAGTCTTAGATGAAATGCGCCCTTACCTGATGTCTGATGGCGGTAACGTGGAACTAGTAGAACTTGATGGGCCGATTGTGAAATTGCGGTTACAAGGTGCTTGTGGTTCTTGCCCCAGTTCCGCCATGACCTTGAGAATGGGTATTGAACGTCGCCTCAAGGAAATGATTCCGGAAATTGCCGAAATTGAGCAAGTAATCTAGATGCCGTAGGTTGGAAGTCAAAAGGCTTGTATTTTGGGATTTTGAACTTTTTGAAACGGTATATTACGCCGTGCTGTATTAGTGGCTAGGGTGATGGGGGAAAACGGGAATTACCAATATCCCACTCCCCATCCCCTATGCCCAATTCCCCATTTTCTATTATTCACTTTATAAGAAAACAGGCTGAAAACCCTTGAGGTTAAGTTTTGGAGCATGGCGGAAAAACTTAAACGTGCTTTAGACAAGGGATGAAAGCCGACTAAGGCGTAAACGCCTCGGTGACTTTGTGGTAAAATAATTCTCACAGGAACGGTAATTAACCTGTATAAAAACCCAAGTGCCTCACGGCAATCTGTACCTTGACAACTAAATCTATGGGGTTCTACTTCGTAGTTCTAGTATCACCTGGAAGTAGGTAAAAGATTTACAGGTACTAGACGACACAGAATTGTACGGGCGTATTGCAATACGCCCCTAGCAAACAAAATTTGCGGTAACGCAACTACCTCCGGGCAGGGGGAAAGTTAACGCTTGGGGAGAGAACCACCTCTGGGTTAGATACCGCAAGGAGTCTAATCTAAGTGGACTCGTTGAACCAAGAATCCCCGCACCTTTAGGTCGGGGAGTGTCAAATAAAATGACTCTAGTTTCTTTAGTTGATTTGATCGCCGGCGCACGCGCTGGTTTATTAGTTAGTTTTCCTACAGATACTGTTCCTGCACTTGCATCTCTACCAGAACAAGCACCATTAATTTTTGAGGCTAAACAACGTAGCCAAGATAAACCGCTAATTTTGATGGGGAGTTGTGCCGAGGATTTATGGCCTTATGTTCAAGGTAGTGAAAATGAGTTGCAAATTTGGCAAGAGGTAGCACATAGCCATTGGCCGGGAGCGTTGACATTGGTATTACCAGCCAGCGATAAAGTCCCAAAACAGATGAATCCCAGTGATCCCAGTACAATTGGAATTCGAGTTCCTCAGAGTGCGATCGCTCAAAATATTTT
>PWQB01000503.1 GCA_003556955.1 Nostocaceae cyanobacterium CSSed10_463m | reverse complement strand
TGACTGGTAAATCAGATATACTTTCTAGCTATCTCTACCATGACGATCGCAAACCGTTTAGTCGTTGGTTATGGTCACAAGAACGGTACACGGTACTGGAATCTCAGAAAATCCTAGCAACTCCCATCAACGAACTGGATTGGGCGGATCGTATCCGCAGAAAAAAAATCTTGGCTCCTGGGATGATATTTATCTATTGTTTAATTATCGAAGGCTGGATTTTCGATGGTTGGCGTGGTTGGTATTACGTTTTTCATCGTGTTTTAGCCGAAACTATCTTGGCAATTCGGATCATTGAAGCCGAGAAATTACAACAACATTAAGCCATACGAGTGGCAACACACATCAAAGTTAATGCAGCCTCTGGGGAATTTGGGTTTATACCTGATAATATCTGAGCTGCACGATACTTCCAAAACGGCTTACCGTAATTACCCTTTAATGCTTCTGCACCTACTACATGGTTATGGGGGTAAACCTTAACTGCAAACCCCATCGGTTCTAGTATTTCATAGAACATCTCTGATGTGACACCATCACAAGCTTTATGATGTACCTCTGTTGCTAAACCCCAGGATTGTTCCTCAGCAGTGGAATGTCCGCCTCGTTGCAGATACTGATAAATTGGCAAACGTAACTGCCACAATAGTAAACCTAAACCTTTGAACTGGTAAGCACTTTTTTGGGGATCGTGATCTGTGATTAACAACCCACCAGGACGCACTAATTTAGCCGCCTCCTGCAAAACTTTCGCCATATCATCGCAATGATGCAAGCTAGCATTAAGTATTACAATATCAGCAAACCCAGAAACAAGAGGTAGATTTTGAGCATCTGCTAATACGGTGGTATATCCTAATTGACGAGCCATTTTCAGCGCGCCCAGAGAAACATCTACCCCCAGTAACAACTGCGGTTCACCACAAACATCTTTGAGAGAAGCATATACATTCCCTGGTCCACAGCCAATATCCACCACTATCTTGCCTTGCCAACTACCAATTATGGCTTGCCACAGTTCTATAAACTTTTCATCTCTGTGACAGGCTGTAAAATAATTTAATCCCCATTCTGGATGCCCAAAGTAATAGCTGTTGGCTTGGATAGCTGGGGAAGGATTTAAAAGCTGACAAATAATAGTATTTTCATCCCAGCGTTCAATTTCGTTTGCTTTAGCGAAATACTGTAAGCAATCTGCATCAACTTTGTTTAACATCTACGACAACTCTTCAGTGGGTATGTATTTAATATTTTTGTGGGACAAGCAAAGTATAAGAAATTACAGGTGATTTTAGATATTATCTATTCTATGATAACAATCAGCCTATGTAAATTTATTTTTTATTTTTTTTTAGACTATTTGAAAAACAGCAAAAATCAGCAGATAAATCTTGTCCATCGTGAAAAGTGGAGTTTTTGTCATTGCGACGTAAGGAAGCAATCTCACATCCTAACTAAAAACTACAGTTCTCAAAGTAGACAAGGTTTAATTAATTGTTTTAAAAGAAAAATGCCTAATACGATAATTACCATGTTTGCAGTATTGAGTATTACCATTTTCGCGGAAATAATCTATAATATTCAAATTATTTTGGCTAAATCTGGAAGAAATTATCAATGCTAGACACAAATTTAAGGCAATACTATGCCGAGCAAATTTTCCAAAAACTTGAACAGAGTAAATCGGCTTTAAAAAGGGATTTTTCTACCGAGAACCGGATAAATACCTGCTATTTAGATGATTTATTAAATCCAGAGGATGTATTAGAAATCTATAACGCATTCCCTGATAAAGAAAACTTATTACAATTGAAAGACCTAAGAGAGCATAAGTATGTTGGTATACAATTAGATAAATACAATCCTATATTAGAAGAAATTATTTATGCTTTTCAGGATGCCAGAGTAGTGAAGCTAATTGCCGAAATTACTGGCTTAGAAGAATTGATGCCAGACGAATACCTGTATGCTGGTGGTGTTAGCCTCATGGAATATGGCTGTTTTTTAAATCCTCATCTGGATAACTCCCACGACAAGGATATTAGTAACTATCGTGTGTTGAATTTACTATATTATGTAACTCCCGATTGGCAAGAAAATTATGGCGGTAATCTAGAACTTTGGGATCAAACATTAAAACAGCCTTGTCGAACTATCCATAGTAAGTTCAATCGTCTAGTTATTATGGTTACTAATAAAAGTTCTCTGCATTCCGTTAGTCCAATTAAACATCATGGTCGGCGCTGTTGTGTCTCTAACTATTACTTTTCACCAAAACCGGCTGATTCCCAAAATTACTATCATGTTACCTCTTTTAGAGGTCGCCCAGAACAGAAAATGAGAGACATAGTATTGAGAGGAGACGCTATATTACGACAAATAGTGCGGAAAACATTTAAAAATTCAATTAAAAAGCCTCATTTTTATAGGAAATAGAAGATGAAATCATATCCTGTCAGAGTGTGGGTATAAGAGTTAGATAGGACTTACGCACTCGTTACGAGAAATCAGGTGTTTGGGATTGCTTCCTTACGTCGCAATGACTGTTTTTACGTTGTCCTTGCGTAAGTCCTGTTAGAATAATCCTAATTTACTCAAATTTAAAAATCCCAGTTGTGGTTACACAAATATAGGTGAAGCATTATGGCAGTATCGCAAGATTTAGAGCGCTTTGGACATCACTTGATACTTGGTATTTCAGGGACTTCATTAAGTGATGAAGATAAACGCATATTAAGTGAGTTAAAACCAGTTGGGGTAATATTTTTTGCTAAAAACTTTCTGGATGGTACGCCTTATGAAGTGTGGCTAGAAAGCTTTAAAAATCTCAACTACCAAATCAGAGAATATGCTGAACGTGACGCAATGTTTATGACATTAGATCACGAAGGAGGACGGGTAGTAAGAACACCACTACCAATTACTAGATTTCCTTATGCTTTATTATTGCGATCGCTAAAGGAGGGGAAAACTACATCTTATGCACAGCAAGTAGCAAAAGCTACAGCATTAGAACTAAAATCCCTGGGAATAAATTTATCCTGGTCTCCGGTAGCAGATATTTTTTCCCATCCTCAAAATCCCATTATCGGGCCTCGTGCCTTTGGTTACACTCCAGAAACAACGGCTGAAGCTGTATGTGAATACTACAGAGGACTGCAAGAAGGGGGAATTTTAGGATGTGCTAAACACTTTCCTGGACATGGCGACACTAGCAAAGATTCCCATATCGAATTACCGATACTCAACCTTTCCTTAGAAGAATTACGACAGAGGGAATTGATCCCATTTAAAGCGCTGATTGAAGAGCAAATTCCTTTAATCATGACAGCTCATATTCTGTTTCCCAATATAGACCCACAATTTCCCGCAACCCTTTCCCAAGCCATCCTCAAGAAGATACTGCGAGAGGAATTAGGCTTTGAAGGAGTGGTTGTATCCGACGATCTCGATATGAAAGCTGTTTCAGATATGTTTACCCAAAGTGGAACAGTAGCACGAGCCTTTAATGCTGGCTGTGATTTGTTTATTGTCTCCCGGAACATTAATTCCTTATCTATTGAACGTACCTATACAATGGCTGAAGATTTTGCTAATTCTCTCAGCAAGAGAAGCTTGGAGCAATCGGTAGTTGATGCAGCAAGAGACAGAATCGACAAACTACTAGCGGTGACTCCCCAGTACATAATCCATACTTTGAATAAAACTATACTACAGCAACACGCTGAATTAGCGATCGCCTCTTGTTACTAAAGAAAGCTAAGAAGCAAGAATTGGGTCTGATTTTCTGAATTACGCATTACGAATTACGAATTACGTTAGCGTAGCTCTCCCGTTCGCGTAGCGTTCCGCAGGAAAGGGAGCATTACGAATTACGAATTACGAACTACGAATTACAAATTACGGCAAAAACCGATCCAAAGCAGCTTTCAACTGTTGAATTTCTACTTCCATATTGCCTTCTTGAGCAGCCCTAGCAATACACTCAGTTAAATGTTCATCTAAAACAATTCTGGCTACCTTATCCAAAGCACCTCGTACAGCCGCAATTTGTAATAAAACATCAGGACAAGGACTATTTTGCTGCACCATTGTTTTTATACCGCGAACATGGCCTTCTATCCGTGACAGGCGATTGACAATTTTCCGTAATGATTCTTCACTATGAATGTGAGGATGTGCTGAGTTTCCATGCTCATGAGGATGATTTGTCTGCACTTCGATATCATGATCTTGGGCGTTATCTACTTGCGGGGATGCCGGCAAAGATTCTTTAGCTAATCGGTTTGATCCGTTCATGGGTTCATCTATACCTCCAGGAGACCCCCACTGTATTCGGTACTCCGAATCAGTGGCGGGAGGAATGGAGGGGAAATTACGAAACGTTCCTTGAGCATTTTTATATTGCCACAGCACTGGTAGTATTTAAGATCCTAGCCTAGAAGATAATTGGCAATGGGAAAACTATTTGTAGCAATTTAATGACTCAAGGGTGAAACCCGAACCTGGAAAGGGTGAATCTCCTTAATAGCTATAATGTTAAATATTGTATTAATTTTTATTAAAGGTGTTGACGACGGACGATAGGACATTCTTTGACACTCCCCGCGATAAATCGACGGGGATTCTTGGTTCAACGAAACCACTTAACCTAGAGTCCTTGCGTCGTCTAAACCAGAGGTGGGATTCTCCCCAAGCGTTAATTCGGGTATGCCCTACCCTATTTGCATGAGTGCAAGTCCTC
>PWQB01000743.1 GCA_003556955.1 Nostocaceae cyanobacterium CSSed10_463m | reverse complement strand
TTTACTCGGTGGCGCTGACAAATAATATGCAGCAAGCTGACACGGGGACGAAAATGATTCACGTGGGTAAAAATACTCGCAGTACGATTATTTCTAAGGGAATATCGGCGGGTAATTCTAGTAATAGTTATCGCGGTTTGGTGAAGGTGAATCCTACGGCTAAGGGTGCGAGAAATTATTCTCAGTGTGACTCAATGCTGATTGGCGATAATGCCCATGCTAATACTTTCCCTTATATTCAGGTGCAGAATAACGCTAGTAAGGTGGAGCATGAGGCTTCTACTTCTAAGATTGGTGAGGACCAATTGTTTTATTTTGCTCAACGGGGTATTTCGCCGGAGGACGCTATTTCGATGATGATTAGCGGTTTCTGTAAGGATGTTTTTAATCAGCTACCTATGGAGTTTGCTGTGGAGGCTGACAAGCTTTTGAGTATGAAGTTGGAAGGTAGTGTTGGGTAGTTTTGGATTAACGAACCACAGAGACGCAGAGAGCGCAGAGTAAGAGAAGATAAGAGAAGAGAGAGAAGATGATTATTGAAAATAGTGAAGTTGTGCTGTCGGTTAAGGGTTTGACGGCTAGTGTTGATGGGACTCCGATTCTGAAGGGTTTGGATCTTGAGGTTCGGGCTGGCGAAATTCATGCGATTATGGGACCGAATGGTTCTGGTAAGAGTACTTTTTCTAAGGTTTTGGCTGGACACCCTGCTTATGAGGTGACTGGTGGTGAGGTGATTTTCCAAGGTCAGAATCTTTTGGAAATGGAACCGGAGGAACGGGCTAGAAGCGGTGTGTTTTTGGCTTTTCAATATCCGTTGGAAATTCCAGGTGTGAGTAATTTGGATTTTTTACGGGTTGCTTACAATTCTCGCCGCAAGGCTCAGGGTTTGGAGGAATTGGATGCTTTCGATTTTGATGATTTGATTGAGGAAAAGTTGGAAGTTGTCAAAATGAATCCGGCTTTTCTCAACCGCAGTCTGAATGAAGGTTTTTCTGGTGGTGAGAAGAAGCGGAATGAAATTCTGCAAATGGCTCTGCTAGAACCAAAGTTGGGTATTCTGGATGAGACTGATTCGGGTTTGGATATTGATGCTCTGAGAATTGTGGCTGATGGTGTGAATCAATTGGCTAGTCCAGAAAATGCCACGATTATGATTACTCACTATCAACGTTTGCTCAATTATATTGTGCCGGATTTTGTCCATGTTATGGCTCATGGTCGCATTCTCATGTGTGGACGTAAGGATTTGGCTCTGGAATTGGAAGAGCGCGGTTATGACTGGGTTCTGGAAGGTGCTGAGGTGGGTGTGTAATGACTATTCAAGTTTCTCCTAGTCCGGTTCCTAACTCGAATGCTGTGAGTTTGACTTCTACTCTGTTGGATAAAGATAGTTATCTGACTGGGTTGTTAGATGAAGTAACTACACCACAAGCAGCAGATTATTTCCAAGAAATACGCCAAGGTGCTGCTAATTGGGTGCGTCATTCCAGTATCCCTACTACCCGTGAGGAAGAATGGCGTTTCACTGATTTGTCGGCGCTGCGTCAAGTGCAGTTTCATGTAGAAACACAATTAAAATCAGTTGATATCTCGGCTTTAGTTTTACCAGAGGCTGTTAATAGTCGTTTGGTGTTTGTTAATGGTGTCTATGCGCCGGATTTATCCGCAGTTGCAGATTTACCTTCTGGGGTTGTTGTAGGTAATTTGGCGGGTTTTTCTCGGTCTCAGCAGGAGCGTGTTAAACAGTTTTTAGCTCAAGCTGAGGGTTCACAGGAGGTTTTTACTGCTCTCAATACTGCTGGAATCTCTGATGCGGCGGTGGTTTGGGTGGCTAAGAATGTGATTGTGGAAACTCCTATTCATCTGTTGTTTATTGCGGTTGCTGGTGATACAGCGACGATTTCTCAGCCCCGTTGTTTGGTTGTGGCTGAAACTGGTGGTAGTGTGACTTTTGTGGAAGATTTTACTAACCACAGAGGCGCAGAGAGCGCAGAGGAAGTTTATTTTAGTAATGCGGTTACGGAGGTTTGGCTGGGTGAGAATGCTCAGGTGAGTCATACTAGAATTGAGCGGGAAGGTGCAGAGGCTTTTCATGTGGGGAAGACTGCTGTTACTCAATCTCGTGATAGTCGATATACTTGTCATGCTTTGAGTTTTGGTGCTAAGTTATCGCGCCACAATTTAGAAATTCTGCAAACTGGTGAACAAACCGAAACGACTCTCAACGGTTTGACGATGATTTCTGGTAGACAGGTGGGTGATACTCACAGTGCGATCGCACTTAATCATCCCCATAGTACCAGCACACAGTTACATAAGTGCATTGTAGGCGATCGCGCCCATGCAGTATTCAATGGTAAGGTGTTTGTGCCGAAAGCCGCACAGTTAACAAATGCCGGTCAATTAAATCGCAATTTATTGTTATCATCTAAGGCCAGAGTTGATACTAAGCCCCAGTTGGAAATTACCGCCGACAACGTGAAATGCGCTCATGGTGCTACCGTTAGTCAGTTGGAAGACGACGAAATCTTTTATCTCCAAAGCCGGGGAATTAACGAAGATGATGCGCGTAAGTTGTTAATTAATGCTTTTGCTGCGGAAATTATCAACCAAATCCCAGTCAAATCTCTACAAGCAGTCCTATTAAACACAGTTAATAGTCTCAAGTCTTTGACTAATGACTAATGACTTCCACCTAGCCCAGGAACCCTTATAAATCGCGGAACCACCCAAACAAAGTCCGCCTACGCGGACTAAGAGAAAATCAAGGTTTTTAACCCGCGTAGGCGGCCTTCCCTACGGGAAGACGCTTCGCGTCACGCCTGTGTAGCCGCGACTTCCAGTCGCCTGGTGCTAAAACTGCAATATTTTCTTAATCAAACTTTTTATGTCTTCTGATAAATCTTCTAACAAACGCTTTGTTTACCGTGAATTTGGTAATGATAACTCTGCGGCTACAGAAAGAGGGACTCCGGAATTACCTCCGCAGCAGCAAAACCTGAAGGTGGAGGCTTCGCGCAAAGGACGCAAGGGTAAAACTGTGACTGTGATTAGCGGTTTTCAGACTAAGCCTGAAGTTTTGACTGATTTAGTTAAACAGTTGAAAAGTCAATGCGGTTCTGGTGGGACTGTGAAGGATAATGAAATTGAAATTCAGGGTGAGCATAAACAGAAAATTTTGGATATTTTGACTAAGTTAGGTTACAAAGCCAAAATTAGCGGGGGCTGATGGGTACGGTTTACAACACTTAAAGGTGCTATTAATTCAATATGCTGATGTTATTGTGGGAATTACGAACCGCCAAGATGCCAAGAGCGCCAAGGGCTTTAGATGCCAAGAGTGCCAAGAGAAAAAAGATGAATTTTTTACTAGCAATTTAGGAATGCTGTATGCTCGTGGTCAAATAATAAGTTAATAGGTTAATTTTTTTGAGTTTTATAGGAGGTTAATATGGATTTAGTTCGGATTGTGTGTGCTGTTTTACTTCCACCTCTGGGAGTATTTTTGCAAGTGGGTTTTGGTATAGATTTTTGGATTAATATCCTGTTGACGTGTTTGGGTTATCTCCCCGGAATCATTCACGCGGTGTGGATAATTGCCAAGAAATAATGCTTTGGGAAGGTGGGTGGGTAAGCCTATCCATCCCCACTACTGCTTGACACTCTCCGGGCTAAAGCCATGAGAGGTTTTTGCGCTAAGTGGTTGAGTGTTTTTTTATTTGGAAGTTCCTAAAGCTCTGCTGTCTCACTCTCAACAAAAACGGGCGATAATACTACTCTATGAAGACGTGAAGACCGATCCTAGTATTTCTGTTTGTGTCCCTACAATGACCATATATAAACAAAACAGGCTCTTGTTCTCTGTGCGCCTCATATTTGGAGTGGTTTATCGAAAAGCCTATGCAACCCACTAATCCTAATCAATTTACCGAAAAAGCCTGGGAAGCGATCGCTCATACCCCAGACATTGCTAAACAATATCAGCAACAGCAAATCGAAAGTGAACACCTGATGAAAGCGCTGCTAGAACAAGATGGTCTAGCCAGCAGTATTTTAACCAAGGCGGGTGTTGATTTGCAAAAAATCCGCGATCGCACTGAGCAATTCTTCCAACGCCAGCCAAAGGTATCTGGTAGCAGCACCTCCGTATTTTTGGGACGGAGTTTAGATACACTATTAGATAGAGCAGATGTATCTCGTCAGGATTTCAAAGACGAATATATCTCAATTGAACATTTATTGCTGGCTTATGCCAAAGATGACCGCTTTGGTAAAAGTTTATTCCAAGAATTTGGTTTAGACGAAAGCAAGCTCAAGAAAATCATTAAACAAATTCGTGGGAGTCAAAAAGTGACCGACCAAAATCCAGAAGGCAAATATGAAGCACTGGAAAAATATGGACGTGACCTCACAGAAGCAGCACGGAAAGGTCAACTTGATCCAGTGATTGGGCGGGATGATGAAATTCGCCGCACTGTGCAAATTCTCTCTCGCCGTACCAAGAATAACCCTGTGTTAATTGGTGAACCGGGTGTTGGTAAAACTGCGATCGCCGAAGGTCTAGCCCAACGCATTATTGCTGGTGATGTCCCCCAATCCCTCAAAGACCGCAAGTTGATTTCTTTAGATATGGGGGCTTTAATCGCCGGGGCGAAATTCCGGGGCGAATTTGAAGAACGCCTGAAAGCAGTATTAAAAGAAGTTACGGAATCCGGCGGGAATATAGTTTTATTTATTGATGAAATT
>PWQB01000556.1 GCA_003556955.1 Nostocaceae cyanobacterium CSSed10_463m | reverse complement strand
TTATAAGTTCAGTGCTATCGGTATGGATACCACCAGCTAACTGCTGTCTAATTCGGAAGGCTGCTTCTTTCACTTGTTCTATGTCGCCGCTACTGTGTTGATGCGCTTGTCTTTCAGTCGCTTGTTGCAGGATGAGTTTTAATTCCTCTTGCAAAGACCTACCGTGTTGTTTGGCGAGAGTTTCTAGCTTTTCGATAATCAAGGGGTCTAATTTTTCAACTAAGATTTGAGCCATAATTTCAAGTTTTTTTAGTCGCCTCTATTTAATATTTTAGGCTTTACTGATTGAAAGTATAAATTAGGGTCGCGCATTGCTGCACTAAATCAAAGATTACAGTCCTTCGGAGGCTAGAGAACTAAGGAAGGAATCTTAAGACAAGTAGATGTACCTTTGGGTGGTTAAGTCAAGTAGCTGAAATATTTATTAATATATATAAGTGTAACTTTAAAATCAGGAGTCCCAAAAGTTTTGACTAATCAAGCACCAGATTCTGTATCCACGGAGCAAAGGATTATGAAAAACAAGCAACCATCAGACTCTCAGCAATTTGTCGGTAATCTCAAGAACGGAATTTGGCTATTTGGCATTTCATCTTGGGTATTTGGAATCACAGACCGTAGTATCGCTTCCTTTGCAGATGGCTATCTATCGGCTTTGGATTTGACGCAACTATTTACAGCTGCAACCTTCTTTACAGCATGGTTATTTTTGAAACCTACAAGGGTTTAAGTCATTAAATCAAACGTAATTTAAAATTGGGAGTGCAGCCGAAAAGTGCGTCTATGCTTTCTCACATCCTAAATTCGGCGTAATTGTCAAAAAAAGCTGTGAATTACGCCGATTTTTAATTTATGCGGTTTCCAGAGTTAGGGAATCACTGAACAGTTATCAGGCGGATGTTGGAGAATTGAAACGCACCGTTAACTGTGGCAATTTTTTTCTAAAAATAAATTAGTCAGGATTAGTGCTGTAATGCTTGTATTGTAGGCAATTTGACAGCAATTTTACCATTCCTATCCTTCCTAATATCTGCTGTGATGTAGCCTATGTTACTTATTAAAGCTTAATTGCTGCCAACTGTTCACCCTTTAGACAGACGAGTTTAAAAAACTAACAGGTTACATTTTTGAGCTATGTATGCTTTTATTATGCATTGAAAAATGCATATTTTAAGTTTATAGTTCGGTTGAAAATTATCGAAAATCAAAATAAGCCTTTTGGAGATTTGTAAAAGTGAAATCTTACTTTTCTGGATTTTTAACTCAGCCAGAGGTACAAAACCACACATCTCATAGACATATCACGAAGGTTGCAGTCATTATTGACGGTCATCATAAATTTAATTCTCTGTGTTCACTTTTAGAAGATATTAGTAAACAGAAATTATATCAGACAAAGATTGATATATATATTGTCGATCAAGATTCAAGTCACAGGACTCAAGCTTATTTACAGAAGTTTAATTTTGCTGCTATTAAAGTTATCAAGCCAAGTAAAAATTTATGTAAATCCAAGAGTTATTATTATGGACTACAATTTGTTAGCAAACTTAAATATGATTACATTTGGCTACTTGATCATGATGTGCATTTAGACCCTTTAGCTCTCAGCACATTAATTAATACTTTACAAGATCATGATGAAGTAGGTTTAGTTGCTTCTAAGATTTATCAACGGAAAAACTCTCATACTCTTGAAGAAATTGATAAATTGATGAATGGCGACCATGCACCATCAAAAACACAATTAGGAAACCAGAATAATATTATCCGTGAGGAATTGCTGTATAGCAAACCTTATATTAAAGTAGAAAATTGTGCAAATAAATCAATCTTATTACGCCATCAAGTTGTGCAGCGCATTGGAATTTTTAAAGATTTCTGGTTTCAGTTTGAGGATGTGGATTTGTGCGTAAAAGTAAAAAAAGCTGGTTGGATTCTTGCGCTTAATCCTAGTTCAATTGTGTGGCAAAATTTACCAGATTTGGAATCATGTACTTGGATTGATTATTATAATGAATGTAATCTTTATTATTGGCAAAAATACAGGCCAGACCTTTTATAAAAATGGGCTGGAAAACTTGCAGATGCATTAGCTATAAATGCACCAGGTTATATCTGGCACCAGCATCAAAAACCGCCCGATGTTAAAAACATCAGGCTCATAGCTCAAGTCATCTCAAGATGACTGATACCCCAAGATGGTAAAGATTTAAGTCCCTTTTAGTGGACTTAAGCTATGAGCCAAGAAATTTATTTCTTGGTGGGATTGAGCGCCCCAGGAGGGGAAGTCAAAAGTCAAAAGTGTATGCAAAAGATATCGAGATTAGTTTGTAGTAAGGACTTTAGTCCTTATTTTAGGGCTGAGAGCAATTACTAAAAACCTTGAATTATTCATGTTGTTCTACTTAACAGTAATTATCAGAACATAAGATAAAATCTAGCGTTACCTTAGCTGGACTCTACATTTTAAAACATACCAAGTATTTTTCTGAAAAACATGGCAATTGATTGTAGTTTTACTACCTTGATTTCAAATACACCTGAGATAGTTTGCTTGTCTAATTTGCGGTGGAATTCTGTTCACCCCAGGTTAAAACATATTTTAAGTCGGTGTACTTCACAAAGGCGAGTATTTTTTATCGAGGAGGTGATTTTTACTGACCAATTGATGGGGCGGTTGGATGTGAGACAAGATAGAAGCGGGTTAGTGATTGTGATTCCATCTCTACCCAAACGACTGAGTGAGGAGGAGGTAAACGCAGATTTACAGAAATTGCTTAATGCGTTCTTTCAAGAGAATCATATTAATAATTACATTTTCTGGTACTGTACATCAAAAGCGATCGCCTTTACCCGTAACTTGAAACCCCAGGCAATTATCTACGATTGTATGGATGAGTTACCCACCATTAAAAGCATACCGCCAGCGCTCCAAGAATACGAGAGTGAAATGTTCTCGATTGCAGACTTGGTGTTTATTATCGGTGAACAAAGTAGCCAAGCAATGCAGGTACATCAGCACCCGAATATCTATGCGTTTCCTATTAGCGGGGATTGCGATCGCACTTGGACTACAATGATGAAACTCATAGATTTTGCCATTGCTGCACGTCAGAATGAAGACAAAAGCCATTCCTATCAAGCCATACAGGGTTACAAAGCACCAGAAACCTTAAAAACAGATTGGCAATTTGATTACTTAATTGTAGGCGCAGGATTTTCTGGAAGCGTGATAGCAGAACGTTTGGCGCGTCAGTGTGGTAAAAAAGTATTAGTTGTGGACAAGCGTAATCACATTGGTGGTAATGCTTACGATTATTATAATCATGATGGCATTCTCGTACACAAATACGGCCCCCAAATCTTTCACACTAATTCCCAGGAAGTCTTTAAATACCTATCACAGTTTACTCAGTGGCGACCTTACGAACATCGGGTTTTAAGTAGCGTCGATGGACAACTGTTACCTCTCCCCATCAACCTAGATACTATCAATCAACTTTATGGAATGAACCTGAATACATTTGAGGTGGATGAATTCTTCAAATGTATTGCAGAACCGAAAGAATATCTTCGCACCTCAGAAGATGTCATAGTCAGCAAAGTTGGTAAAGACCTCTATAAAAAATTCTACCAAGGCTACACCCGCAAAAAATGGGGACTCGACCCTTCAGAGTTAGATAAATCAGTTATTTCCAAAGTTCCCACCCGTACCAAGCGCGACAACCGATATTTTACCGACACCTATCAAGCAATGCCTCTGCACGGTTATACTCGGATGTTCGAGAAGATGTTAGACCATCCCAATATTAAGGTGATGCTGAATACCGATTACCGGGAAATTCAGCAGGTAATCCCTTGGCGTGAGATGGTTTATACCGGAGCGATTGATGAATTTTTCGATTATCGCTATGGCAAATTACCTTATAGGTCAATTCATTTCCAGCATGAGACACATAATACCCCAGTGTTTCAACCAGCGCCAGTGATTAATTATCCCAATGAACATTTATATACTCGTGTCACAGAGTTTAAGTATTTAACTGGACAGGAACACAATAAAACTAGCATTGTTTATGAGTTTCCCCAGGCGGAAGGTGAACCCTATTATCCTGTACCCCGTCCTGAGAATCATGAAATTTACAAAAAATACAAGGCGTTGGCAGATTCAATGTCTGGGGTGTATTTTGTGGGACGGTTAGCGACTTATAAATATTACAATATAGATGAATGTGTAGCTCAGGCTCTCTATGTTTATCAGCAAATCAAGTCCATAAAAATGGTAAATAGTAATTAGTTTTAAAGCACCTTGTAGAGACGGCGATTTATCGCGTCCCTAGATGTTAAAGTTTACAAGTCTCGATGCGAGAGAAGAGAATTTCCCCCCACTCTCTTCCCATATCCCACCAAGCAGGGAGGTGTCCATAAGGAGAAGAGGTGTTAAAAGCTACATTATCGTATATAATCCAGCTATTATTCACTCTCCATCCTACACGATCACCTAACTTCTCCCAGGCTTCTAAACTTGCATAAGATTGGCCGCCAACACTTTCGTAAATTTTCTTCTGGACGCTGAAGCCAAAGTGTCGACTGCTGTATTCTACCCATAATTGGTCGATTGTGCGTAAGTCTGTGCAGGGAAAGTTTAATAATGCTTCACTTCTCCAATCTAGAGCCTTGAGCATCACCTTAGAAGTTTCCCGGTCTGCTTCTTTCCAGTTTTTTGCTTTGAGCAGATCACGCA
>PWQB01000046.1 GCA_003556955.1 Nostocaceae cyanobacterium CSSed10_463m | reverse complement strand
TGTTGATTGCCCAAAGCCTTGATGTACGGGCGGGTTTACTAAGGATTTCGACGAACCACAGACTGACTCTTGAACCCGCCCCTACCTACTCAGCACTCAGCACTCAGCACTCAGCACTTTGCTATATCTTGGTGAAAATATCTGGCTATGCAATCAACGCATAACTTTTCATCTTCATTCAGCACAATTAACAATCAAGTGAGTTAAGGCATCTATTAAGCGATCGCCTTCCATCGGGATAATATCTTTACCATGCATAATCTCTTGAGTAATCACAAAATGTACTAAGGAGCCAATGAGGATTCTGGCTGTTGCCTCTGGATCAGGTATGTTTAATTCAGGGTGAGCAGCTAAATATTTAGTGATAGTCTCAATGGCTGGTTTGGCAATGCTATAAATAAACACCTGGGCTAATTCTGGAAAACGTGCCGATTCTCCCATCAACAACCGCTCAAATGACTGATATTCCTGATCATTAACCATCTGATCTAATGCTGTGGCTGCTAATCGGCGCAGTACAACATAAGGTTCTCCTTTTAAAGGTTGTGACCCTAATATGGAATAAAACCGCTTTCTGGCAAGTTTCTCAATTAATGCTTTAAATAATCCTTTTTTATCTTGAAAATGGCTGTATACTGTGGCCTTAGAAACTCCAGCTGCTTCTGCTACCCGATCCATGCTAGTAGAAGCATAGCCACGAGCTAAAAATTCCTGCATCGCCCCTTGCAGAATTTGTTCTATTTTGTCTGCTGAATTTGAGCGTTCACTTTCTCCCGCTTTTGGGCGTGCCATGTTCAAATATTCCTTAACTTATCAAGATTTTCTAATACATTCAGCTTTGGGCTTCGATTATTCTCCACCCCTTCTATTCTAGGTTTGCAGCATAGCTGGTGCTTTGTACTCAATACTCCACAAGAACCGCTTGACTAAACTACTCGGTTTAGTATAATTCTATTATAGAACTAAACCGTTTAGTTTTGTATACCAATGATCATTGCGGTTATGTCTTGAGATAACCCATGATTATGTCCAAAATTCAGGGACAGCATGATATTTTTTTCCTCTGGTGAGTGATAAAAGAGAGTTAGGCGGGACATTTACCAAAATTTGATTTTTTCTCATTTGAATCAGCGTATTTGGAATTGCTTCAAAGGTATGCTATCGTGCAAAACTCAAAGCTAGATCGATCAATATCTTCCCAATCGATTTTACGTCCGCCCTTTTTTATCGCTATCTTTGTATCTTTAACTGTAATTGGTAGTAGTGTTTATACGGTATTAAAATTTCAGGATACAGTCAATCAAAAAACCTCTGTACCATCAGCACTACTACCTGAGTTAAAAACGGTAACAGCCCTAGGACGTATTGAACCACAAGGAAAAGTGATTAAACTTTCTGCTACCACATCTGCTGAAGGAAGCCGGGTAGAGGAACTTTTAGTCAAGGAAGGGGATAGGATCAAAGCAGGGCAGGTAATAGCGATTTTAGACAGTCGCTCACGCTTGACAGCAGCCTTGAACGAGGCTGAGGAACAAGTGAAAGTGGAACAGGCAAACTTAAACCGGATCAAAGCAGGTGCTAAACGTGGAGAAGTTTTAGCACAAAAAGCCACAATTGCGCGTTTAGAGGCAGAAGGCCAAGGTAATATTGCTGCCCAAAAAACGAATTTGGCTCGATTACAGGCCGAAGTGCGTAACGCCGAAGTTGAAGACCAACGTTATCAAATGCTGTATCAAGAGGGGGCAATATCTGCCTCTCAAAGAGACAGTCAGCGCTTAACACTAGAAACAGCCCAAAAAAATCTGCAAGAAGCACAAACTCAGTTAACTCGCATTCAGTTAAGTAGCCAGCAACAAATTAAAGAAGCCGTAGCCACATTAGAACGAATTTCTGAAGTCCCACAAGTCAATATAGAAGCGGCTCAGGCAGAAGTCAATCGTGCCATAGCAGCCATGAAACGGATACAAGCCAATTTGGAACGAGCTTATGTGCGATCGCCTCAAGATGGTCAAATCTTAGAGATCCACACCCGTCCAGGCGAATTAATTTCCCATCATGGCATTGTGGAAATTGGGCAAACTAACCAAATGTATGTGGTTGCTGAGGTGTATGAAAGCGATATTGGCAAAGTTCATCCAGGGCAGAAAGTGCAAATCTTTGGTGATTTCCTCCCTATTGAATTGCAGGGAACAGTAGACCGTAAAGGCTTACAAGTGCGTCGGCAAAATGTGATCAACACTGACCCAGCTAGCAATATTGATAACAGAGTAGTAGAAGTTCATATCCGGCTAGATGAAACTTCTAGTCAAAAAGCTGCCAGCTTAACCAATATGCAAGTTAGGGCGGTAATTCAATTGTCTAATTCGTAATATTTCCTGCGGAAACGCTGCGCGAACGTAATTCGTAATTCGTAATTCGTTTAGACACACATTGCTTTTTTACATCCTCACTTAGCACTTTTATGATGGGAATAATTCAACAATTGCGGCGACGTACACCTTTAGGATGGCTGCAACTAAGTCACGAAAAAAGCCGTTTGCTGGTAGCATTGTCAGGCATTGCTTTTGCTGATGTTTTAATGTTTATGCAGATGGGCTTTCAGACTGCGCTATACGACAGTAGTACTAGACTACATCGCAGTTTGCAAGCAGACGTAGTGTTAACGAGTCCCCAAGCCCGCAGTATGCAAAATATGCCGACTTTTTCCCGGCGACGGCTTTACCAAGCAATGGATATTCCAGGGGTGAACTCGGCCGAAGCTATGTATATTAACAACATTATTTGGAAAAATCCCCAAACACGCCGCCAGACATCGGTGCAAGTCATTGGTTTTAATCCAGATAAACCAGCTTTTGATTTACCAGATGTGAATCGACAATTACACTCAATTAAGTTACCAGATACGGTTTTGTTTGACCGCAATGCTAGGGGAGATTATCAACAGGCGATCGCTCAAATTGAACAAGGTAAAAGACTGACTACCGAAATAGATGGACGCACAATTACCATCAGTGGTTTATTTACAGTGGGGGCTTCTTTTGGTTCTGATGGCAGCTTGATGACCAGCGATCAAAACTTTTTGCGGTTATTTTCTCAACGCCCAGCCAGCAGTATCAGTTTAGGTTTGATCCAGGTCAAGCCAGGTTATGACCCGAGGCAGGTAGCAAGATCCTTACAAGCCTACCTCAGAGATGATGTCAAGGTTATGACTCATGCATAATTTATTGAATTTGAAAACAACTTTTGGCGAACTAACTCCCCCATTGGGTTTATTTTTAGCTTGGGAGTTTCAATGGGGTTTGCTGTGGGAGTAATTTTGGTTTATCAAGTTTTATCCACCGACGTGAACGCCCATGTTAGGGAATATGCGACCTTTAAAGCCTTGGGATATCGCAATTATTACTTGTTAGGGGTAGTGTTTGAGCAGACTTTAATTTTAGCAGCATTGGGCTTTATTCCCGGAGTTGCAGTATCTTTGGGACTTTACCAAATGACTCGCACTGCCACAAATTTACCCATGTATATGACAGCAATTCGGGGCTTTCATGTCTTAGTTTTAACCATCATCATGTGTTCAATTTCTGGGTTGATCGCCACCCGGAAACTGCGGTCTGCTGATCCGGCTGATATGTTTTAGAAAATGCCCACAGCACTGTGTGAAATCATGTCCGGCAAATTACTTGTCATTACGAACGTAGCGATAGCGAAGTGAAGTAATCGCAGAGTCCAGGCGATTGCTTCGTTGCACTCGCAATGACATATCGTAAGTGATTAAGCGGACTTGATATGAAATCAATTGTTATACCCAAAGATAAATTTTCCAATTTAAAACTGTTATGCTTCCAGTCATTTCCATTCAGAATCTAGACTACTACTTTGGACTAGGTTCATTACGTAGACAGGTGTTATTTAACATTAACTTGGAGATTCAATCTGGGGAAATTATTATTTTGACTGGCCCTTCTGGTTCTGGTAAAACTACTCTACTCACCTTAGTTGGTGGTTTGCGTTGTCCCCAGTTTGGTAGTTTGCGGGTTTTGAATAGAGAACTCTGCGGTGCTAGTGCAGAACAATTAGTGCAGGCGCGACAGCATAATGGTTATATTTTCCAAGCACATAATCTGCATGGTAGTTTAACAGCACTCCAAAACGTGAGAATGGGTTTGGAATTACATCGGCATATTAGTTTAGCCGAAATGCAAACACGTTCTATGCTCATGCTAGAGCAGGTAGGTTTAGGAAATCATCTTCATTATTATCCTAAAAAATTGTCAGGAGGACAAAAACAAAGAGTAGCGATCGCCCGCGCTTTAGTTAGCCATCCTCCCCTGGTTTTAGCAGATGAACCCACTGCGGCGCTTGACAGTCAATCAGGTCGAGATGTGGTCAATTTAATGCAAAAACTAGCTAAGGAACAGGGTTGTACAATTCTCATGGTAACTCACGATAATCGCATTCTCGATATTGCGGATCGTACTGTTCACATGGAAGATGGCAAACTAGTACCGCAGGGCGGAAGTCAAAAGTCAAAAGTCAAAAGTCAAAAAACTTAATTCTATAGGCTTTTCATTGATTTTGAATGGTCTGTCTATTTACGCCGTGCCGTACTAGTCCATGCTGCTGCTACAAAAGTTAATTGACATTCTGCTATATAACACCTAGACAAGTATAGACATTATTTAACGTTTCACAGGGTAGCGTCGGCGCAATTAACCCTCCACGTTCAGACACGGGTAAGCCCTCCGTGTTTCT